>NZ_JBJXVK010000015.1:0-114258 GCF_046159765.1 Pectobacterium artocarpous | reverse complement strand
GAGTGGGTTCAGCAACAACAGGATTTTGGTCGCTGATTTTATGGCTGCTACAGCGTTCATCCCCGGGCTACAGACGGTTACTTTTGAGCCATTGCTGAAGTCCAATCCGCCTACCTTATGTTGATCGCGTTAGTGGCTCGATCACGTGAGTTGTGAGAGCTATCATATGGCGATGCTGGGAAGGCCTGCGCAGACGCGCAGGCAGGGCAGTGTACTTAGATTAGTGCAGAATTTGCGAGAGAAATGACTGTGTGCGTTCTGAGCGAGGGCTGGAGAAGAAGATATCCGGTGGCGCTTGTTCTACGATCTCTCCCTGATCCATAAAGATCACCCGGTCAGCGACCGTTCTCGCGAACCCCATCTCATGCGTTACGCACAGCATTGTCATTCCGTCCTGAGCCAACCCAAGCATAGTGTCTAGTACTTCTTTCACCATTTCAGGATCCAGCGCGGATGTCGGTTCGTCAAATAGCATAATCTTGGGCTTCATACATAGTGAGCGGGCGATGGCCACACGCTGTTGCTGGCCTCCAGACAACTGTCCTGGAAACTTATGGGCATGTGCGGCGATACGCACACGTTCCAGATAGTGCATTGCCAACTCTTCCGCTTCTTTTTTTGGCATGTGGCGCACCCAGCATGGTGCCAGTGTGCAGTTCTGTAATACGGTTAAATGCGGGAAGAGATTGAAATGTTGGAAAACCATGCCGACTTCAGTACGAATTTTTTCTATGTTGCGCAAATCATTATTCAACTCGATCCCATCAACGACAATTCGTCCTTGCTGATGCTCTTCGAGATGGTTAATGCAGCGTATGGTGGTTGATTTCCCCGATCCGGAAGGCCCGCACAGTACGATGCGTTCTCCCTGCCTGACCTGAAGATTGATGTCTTTAAGCACATGAAATTGCCCGTACCACTTATTCACATTCTCTAAGGTAATCATGTGCTCGGTTGATTGAGTTAATGCAGTCTGATTCATGGATGGCCTCAGTGTGACTTGTGTCCGGTGTTAAAACGATTTTCCAGATGTTGGCTATAACGCGACATGCTGAAACAGAAAATCCAATAGACCATAGCGGCAAAAACATAACCTTCTGTCGACATTCCCAGCCAGGTAGGATCGACAGTTGCCTGTTGGATGCTGCTGAAAAGATCGAAAAGGCCAATGATGATAACGAGACTTGTGTCTTTAAAAAGAGAAATAATGGTGTTCACCAGACCTGGAATCACCATTTTCAGCGCTTGAGGAAGGATGACCAGACCTTGCATACGCCAATAGCCTAACCCTAGTGATTCAGCAGCTTCATACTGTCCTTTGGGCAGTGCCTGTAAGCCACCGCGCACGACTTCGGCGACATAAGCTGATTGGAATAAAATCACGCCGACGAGCGCCCTGAGCAGTTTGTCGATAGTGGTGCCTTCCGTTAAAAATAGCGGCAGCATCACGGAGGACATAAAAAGCACGGTGATAAGCGGTACGCCACGCCAGAATTCGATGAAAACGACGGAAAGCATACGGACAATAGGCAGCGAGGAACGGCGTCCTAGTGCAAGTAGGATCCCCAGTGGTAACGCACCGGCGATACCCACGGCGGCGATAATTAACGTTAACGTTAGTCCTCCCCATTGAGATGTTTCTACTCTGCTGAGCCCACCGACACCGCCGTAGAGCAACCACCAGGCGATAAGCGGATAAGCCACAGCCCAAACGGCAATGTAGCGCCCGCGGTGAGGGATACTTTTCAGGAGCATCGGTAGAATGCTGAGTATCCCGATAGTGAGTGCAAAGTTGATACGCCAGATTTCTTCTGCCGGGTACAATCCATACATGAAATGACCAAATCTTTCATGAATGAAGACCCAACAAGCGCCATCACGCGTACAGTCATTACGGGTTGTACCGATCCAATTCGCCTGAAAGATTGCCCAGTTGAGCAACGGTGGGATAGCAACCCACAGTAACCAAAGGCAAAACAGCGTTAACAGGCTATTACTGATACTTGAGAAGAGGTTGCGTCGAGCCCACTGTATCGCTCTGAAAAGAGGGGAATGGCTGCCTTGTGCACAATCGTTCATCGTCATGATATCCCCTTAGCGTTCGACTAACGCGATCTTGCGGTTATACAGGTTCATCAGCAGTGAGATCAGCAGGCTGATAATGAGGTAAACCGACATCGTAATCGCGATGGTTTCGATGGCCTGACCCGTCTGATTCAACACCGTTCCTGCAAATAGAGACACCATATCGGGATAGCCAATTGCCGCTGCCAATGATGAATTTTTCACGATGTTGAGGTACTGGCTAGTCAGTGGCGGAATAATCACGCGCAGTGCCTGTGGAAGGATCACTTTGCGCAGCGTAACGGGATTGGGCAAACCGAGAGAACGTGCAGCTTCGTGTTGACCGTGGGAAACCGATTGGATACCTGAACGAATGATCTCGGCGATGAATGATGAGGTGTAGACCGAAAGCGCGACGGTTAATGCCGCCAGCTCAGGGATGAGCACCATACCGCCACGGAAGTTGAAGCCTTTTAATTCCGGCATGTTCCAGTGAAAAGCGGAGCCGAAAATCAAATGGCTGAGTACGCAGAGCACGAGCAACAAGCCTAACGCCAGCGGCCAGGTTCTGCGCGGCTGGCCGGTTAAGGCGTGATAGCGCTGATTACGCCGAAAGACGATTCCTGTCACAATCGCTACGATCAGCAGAGAAAGAAAAAATGCAGCCGCGCCTGGCCCCAATTCAGGAGAGGGCAGATAAAAGCCCCGATTGCTGAGGAACGCGACATCAAACGCGCTGATTGACTGGCGTGGCCCCGGCAGATTTCGCAGTACCGCAAAGTACCAGAAGAAGATCTGTAATAGTGGCGGAATATTACGAAATATCTCGATGTAAACGTTGGATATTTTTCGCAGTAACCAGTTATCAGACAGTCGGGCAAGGCCAATGGTAAAGCCGAGAATCGATGCAAACACGATACACAGTGCCGAAACCAGCAGTGTATTAAATAGCCCGACAAGAAAAACACGGGCGTAAGTGTCACCTTGTTGATAGTCAATCAGGTGTTGAACGATGCCAAAGCCAGCGCTTTTATTCAGGAAATCGAAGCCAGAGGTAATGCCCCTCTGTGCCAGATTGGTCACGGTGTTGTGTAACAGGTAGGCAGCGACAGCCAATACCGCGATAACAACGACAATTTGATACAGCCAGGCGCGCACCGCTGGATTAGTCAGTGATAAATCACCTTTTACGGTTGGGCGTTGTAGCATGCTGGAACCTCGATACGGGGGTACTGAGGGGCGCAGCCATACACTGCGCCCAGGTTTTCTGATAATTAACGTACCGCTGGCGCGTACTGGATCCCGCCTTTGTTCCACAGTTCGTTCAGGCCGCGTTTAATTTTCAGCTCGCTGCCCATCCCAACATTACGTTCGAAAATTTCGCCGTAGTTACCCACCTGTTTAATGATTTTGAACGCCCAATCGTTAGGTAATTTGAGATCTTTACCGTAGCTGCCTTCATGGCCCAGCAGGTGCGACATATCTGGTGTAGTCGGTTTCGCTGCCAATTGATCGACGTTTTTCGAGGTCACGCCCATCTCTTCGGCATTCAGCATAGCGAACAGCGTCCAGCGCACGATCGAGAACCACTCTTCATCACCTCGGCGTACCACCGGGCCCAGCGGCTCTTTAGAAATCACTTCAGGTAGAACGATAAACTCAGTAGGTTTGCTCAGCTTGATGCGCAGCGCGTACAGCTGCGACTGATCGGATGCCAGCGTATCGCAGCGACCAGATTCCAGCGCTTTGGCGCTTTCATCAGAGCGGTCGAAAGTGACGGGGGTGTACTGCATTTTATGGGTCTTAAAGTAGTCAGCGACGTTCAGCTCAGTGTCGGTCCCAGCCTGAATACAGACGGTTGCGCCATCCAACTCTTTTGCGCTGGTTAAGCCAGCTTTGTCATGCGTTAGGAAGCCAATGCCGTCGTAGTAGGTCACACCGGTAAAGAGCATACCCATGCCGCCGTCACGGGAAGACGTCCAGGTAGTGTTACGTGACAGAACGTCAACTTCGCCGGATTGCAGCGCGGTAAAGCGTTCTTTCGCCGTCAGCGGCGTGTATTTGACTTTATTGGCATCGCCGAATACGGCTGCGGCAAGGCCGCGACACACGTCAACATCAATACCGGAGTATTTGCCGCTTGCATCTGCATAGGAAAAACCAGGCAAGCCATCGCTGATACCGCATTGCACAAATCCTTTCTTCTGAATGGCGTCCAGTGTTGCACCAGCATGGGCTTGATTGATTGCGGCAAAGAGTGACGCGCCAGCAACCAGAGTAGAAATCACTATTCTTTTCATAATCATCCTAGCGTCTAGAGTTATTTGCTGTTTTTGAAGTACACAATAAGGTGCACCCTACCTGTCTGTCGGGATGCCGACGTGAGCAGACCGAAGCAAATAAAATGCCAATTTTATATTGGCTTGATAATTAAGACGAAAGTAAAGGTCTATTGATCTAAGTGGGTAATTCCAAATAGGTATGTGCGCACCGTGGCAAATGCAAATAGGGTAGAGCGCCTTCTTTTGGTGCGTCAAAATAGAGAGTGTGGGCATCTTCAGACTGTACGAATATTTTCAGGTGTGGGGTTAGCTGTTGAGCAAGGAAAAATGAGAAATGTGGTAGCATCATCAGCCCAGCAGATTGCGTGGGCTGATGTAGAAGGCGTTAGTGTGTGATGTGGCGCTGATAATATTTTTCGAGTTTAACCTGTAGCTGGCTCAGAACGGTGCTGAACATCAGGTAGATCAGCGCGGCTTCGACATACAGAATCAGAGGCTCATAAGTAACCGAAACAATGCGCTGAGCGGATAAAAACATTTCCGGCACGGTGATGACGGCGGCCAGCGAGGTATCCTTGATTAAGGAAATAAACGTATTGGAGAGCGGCGGCAGCGACACGAAAACAGATTGCGGGAAGATGACCCAGCGAATCGCTTGCCTGCTGTTCATACCGAGAGAATAGGCGGCATTCCATTGGCCTTTTGGGACTGACAGGATAGCCCCGCGGACGATCTCCGAGCTATAGGCGCCCACGCTGATGGTGAAACCAATGAGCGCAGCAGGGAAGGCATCCAGAGTAACCCCCACGCTGGGCAACCCATAAAAAATCAGGAAAAGTTGCACCAGTAGCGGGGTTCCGCGGATGACCCAAACGTAGAAATCCCCCACCCATTTCAGCGGCTTTGGGCCATAGAGGCGAACCAGCGCGATGATAATGCCGAGAGCTAAGCCAAAGATGAAAGACAGAATAGCCAGAGGGACGGTAAATTTCAGTCCCGCAGACAGTAGGCTCCAGAAGGAGTCTGCCATGAGTTGTAGCCAAGGCGGCATGAAAACGAGCTCCGATAACGATATGCTCTAATTACAGAGCGCGCTGATAACCATCATTTTCATAACAACGCGCTCTGATAATAGGGCAATTATTGAGAAACATCTTCCCCGAAGTATCGCACAGATATGGTTTTATAGGTGCCGTCCGCTTTGATTTCATCCAGAGCTTTATTCAATGCTTCCACCAGTGGGGCCTGATTCTTACGCACCAGAATGGCGGAAGGCTCGCCATCCTTTGAGGTTGCCGCGATCTTCACGTTGGCATTCGGCTTCTGCTTTTTGAAATCCAGGAATGACAGATTATCGTTTAACGTCGCGTCGGCACGGCCGCTAAGAACCAGATCCAGAGACTGGTTAAAACCGTCCGTCGGCACAATGTCCGCACCGTAGCTGGTGGCCTGCTTAGAGTAATTACTGGTCAGGCTTTGTGCTGATTTTTTGCCTTTCAAATCGCTGAAATCTTTAATGGTGGTGTTATCGCCACGGACAATCAGCACCACCTTAGCGTCGATATAAGGCTGGGAGAAATCGTATTTGGCCTGACGCTCTTTGGTTACACCAACCTGATTGATGACCGCATCGTAGCGCTTGGCATCAATACCGGCGATTAAGCCATCCCAACGCCCCTCAATGAACTGGGCTTTTACGCCGAGTTTTTCTGCTATCGCACGGCCAATATCCACGTCGAAGCCAACCAATTGGCCTGATTTATCATGATAAGTGTAAGGCGCGTAGGTGCCTTCTGTGCCGATCTTGATAACCCCTGTTGACTTGATGGCGCTAAGGTCATCGGCATGAGCGAATACGCTGGTAGCAAGCAGGGCGCTGGTCAGTAAAGCAAAACGTATTTTTTTCATTATGAATTCCTGTGAGTGGGGTTCAGTGCGCTTATAACTTTTATTTATAATTAATCTACGCGACAGCACATCTTTTTATAAATCACGTTGTGTGATGATTTATATCAGAAGTGAATATAGTGCGTGTGTTGAGAATATAGTGTGTGTTGAGAATATAGTGCGCCTGACAGGTTTTAACCACGTTGAGTAAAGGAACGATAGAAAAAGCCGATTACTGCTGGGAATATTGCCCAACTGTCACAATGTGCCTCTATCCTCAAAAGGACATCATTGCTTTTGCCACTACCCAGCAGGAGACAACAATGAAGATCCGTATCGCCAGCTATAACGTAGAGAACCTGTTCCATCGCACCGCGATTCTCAACCTTCCCGACTCCCGGCAGATTGATGCCTTATTGGAACAGGTCAGACAGCTTCAGCAACTTCTCGAACAGCTTCAATACGATGATGCCCTGAAAGATAAGGTGTTCCGTCTTTCCATTTCGTTGCGTCCTTATATTGATATCCGCACCGATGCGGGATCGCTGGGGAGATGGAAAAAGGAAGAAGTCGGAACCGGATTCAGGATTAATAAAAGCTGCCGGGGGCGCAGGGATTGGATCGGCGAAATCGTGTTTAAGGCGCAGGAGTTTAGCAGTCAGCAGCGGAAGAATACGGGCAAGATTATTACCCTGCTTAACGCCGATATTCTGTGCGCCGTTGAAGTCGAAAACATGGATGTCCTGCGTGATTTCAACAGTCAGGTGCTGGGGAAAAAGAAATTTAACCAGTTCGTGATGATTGACAGTCCGAACGATCCACGCGGTATTGATGTCGCCTGCCTGACGCGTTATCGAATTGCCCAACTACGCACGCATATTTTTGATGCCGGCAAGCGTTTCGATCCCGTCTTTAGCCGTGATTGTCTGGAAGTTACGCTGGATGCCGGTCTCAAACAGCCGATTTATATTCTGTGTAACCATTTCAAAAGCCAGAATGGTCAAACGGAAGCCGAGCGGCAGCGTGGGGCGGAGAAGCGCCGTGACCAATCCGAACGCGTCGCGGAGATTGTCCAACAGACTTACGATCTCAAGAAAGACTATGTGGTCATTCTCGGTGATTTGAACGAGGATTCGTCAAACCCCTGGCAGAGTTTGGCTCCGCTGTTTTCTCTGCCAGATCTGCATCCGGTTATCGACCCTGAACGCCCGGAAAAAGAGCGCTACACCTACTATTTTGCAGGCGGAAAGAAAGGCGCGCGGTTAAATCAGTTGGACTACATTTTCTTGTCCGCGGCGCTGCATCAGGCGGTGGTGGAGTGGGGAGTCGAGCGCCGGGGGATTTATAATATCGACAAGATTGCTGCCAAAGAAGGCGCGGAACCCGTTACGCCGCTACCGGAAGTCACCTCATGGGACACCGCGGCGTCCGACCATGCCGCGCTCTGGGTGGAAGTGGATATTACCTGATGGCCTATTTACGGCTATGATGGCGTAATAAAAGAGAGCAATCATAGCCGTATAAACAGAGGAAGCTGATGAGCAAACAAGGATTAGATCACTACCCAGACGCGCTGCGCTGGTCATTTGGCGACAGCCCCGAGCTGGCGGATGAGCTGCTGCAATTGGTTTTGGAAGGGCATAAAACGGCAACCTGTTGCTCGTATCACGCGTTCAAAAATGAAGAAACGCCGCAGATCGGCGATTACAACATTGTTCTGGACGGTGCCGGCCAGCCTTCCTGTGTGATTCGGACGCGCTCGTTAACACTGGTGCGCTACTGCGATGTGACGGCGGAGATGGCAGCGAAAGAGGGCGAAGGCGACAAAAGCCTGGCTTTCTGGCGTGAAGGCCATCAGACATTTTTCGAACGAGAAGGCACGTTCGCTCCAGATATGCTGCTGGTGTTTGAAGAGTTTGAGCTGATAGACGTGTTTTGATTGGAATCAGCCGTTGATAAACCCGACGGTGTTTTGTCGTCGGGGACGACTGAATTTGACGGTTAGGGGAGAGTCGTGAGCAGATGTTCACAAACGATGAAAAATTTCTAAATTATCTGTGACCACTATGCTGGAAGCATTCTCATTCTATTTGTTTTATCTTTCCAGCGGCACTATTGCGCATTGTTTTTTCATGCTCGATGAGCCACTTTTTGCGGGCGATACCGCCGCCGTAGCCTGTCATCGCCCCATTTTTGCCAATAATTCTGTGGCATGGAATGACGATCGCTACTCGGTTTGCGCCATTTGCTGCGGCCACAGCTCGTACTGCATTGGGTTTTCCTATCAGTCCAGAAAGTGCTTGATAGTGTGAAGTCTGGCCATAAGGAACACCACGTAGTTCCTGCCAGACAGCACGCTGAAAATCACTGCCTGGGGTATCGAGCAAAAGATCAAACTGTTGGCGCGTGCCTGAAAAATACTCGCAAATCTCTTTTTCTGTTTGCCGGGTATGATTATTTTCACCTGACATTATTCGAGCCTTGAGCAGGTGCTGAAGATCGCGAAATTCGGTCTCCAGCATTCGACGGTCAGTAAATTCCAGCAGGCAAACTCCACGTTCAGTCGCACAAACAAACATGGGGCCGAGCGGTGTGGTAAAACGGTGAATCATGATCACTTGGCTTTGCTCGGTTGGACTAACGCCTGTCAGGCGTTTATAGGTGTAACCAAAACCACTTAATGATTCGTAGCCGCTATCAAATGCAACCTCGGTAGCATTACGCCCACTTTTTAGTTCCTGAAGTGCGATATTTACCCGCTGCATGCGTTGAAAAGCCTGAAAGGTAATGCCGTGATTTTGCACAAACCATCGCCGGACTCGCTCTGGACTGATGTCGTGTTTACGCAGCGCTGCATCGCTTATACGTGTTTTAGGATTGGCGCGTACGAGTTCAAGCGCTTGTTCAATGAAAAGTGGTGCGCTATGCGCATTTTCTGTTGGACGGCAGACTTTGCAGGGGCGAAATCCTGCATCCAAAGCAGATTTAACATCTGTATAGAACTCAACATTTTCACGTTTCGGTTTCCGTGCCCGACAGACAGAAATACAAAATACACCAGTCGTTATTACCCCAACAAAAAACACCCCCGTATACTCTGAATCGCGCTCAAGTAGCGCCTGATACCAGACATCGCACTGATCATTATCGAGAACTTTCATCAACAAAAACTCCTGCAAATGACTGTTGCGATTGGATAATTAGCATTAAATCCTCAAACTTTGATTGGATTGCCGAATGAACAACATTACCCATAGAGATGCGATTCACGCCTAGTTTCGTTAGCCTGTCGAAAGTGGGGAGATCTGGTATGCACATGACGTTTAGTGGCAAATCAATCCCCTGGGAAATGGTCTTAATATCATGTTCAGACGCTAGGCATGGAACAAAAAGACCGTCTGCACCAGCCTCTTTATATAATCGACCGCGTAATAGGGTTTCCTGTAATGCCTGCTCATGACTAAGAAGAAAAGTATCGGTACGAATATTAAAAAACAATTGATAGTTCTCTATGGTCAACGCATGACGAATCTCTTTTAACGTTCTGGTAAATACGATGGCGTCATCAAGTTGCCTGACACCATTAATCACTCGACTATCCTCAAGGTTTACGCCAACAACGCCGATCAGGGCGAGGCGTTTAAGGTTGGTGGTTATTTCGTTTGCTGTGCTACCAAATCCGGCCTCAACATCAACGCTTAATGGTAGATTACTGACGGATTTGATGCGCGTGACGATATATAGCAATTCATCAAATGACATTGCTTCCCCGTCCTCGTAGCCTAGCATTGTGGCAATTGCTGCGCTCGATGTTCCCAGAGCTTGATAGCCTGCACGCTGAGCTGCAATAGCACTGCCTGCATCCCAGACATTTGCGATGAGTAATGGTTTGTTTTGATTATGAAGCCCAGTGAAGTCCATGATTTCTCCTTCTGCGATATACAAGATTAATCTTGAACATCCTACGACACTCCCACAACCGAAAATCAGACGACCATTTTTTGTAAACCGAGCACGTACAGCGGAACGGTTGAATAACCTGCACCGACTCTTTCCTGCGCCGGAAGTTGATCAACAAGAGGGTATGAGCCATTAACAGCAGATTCCTCATCTTGCAGACGCCACTGCTCAGCGCGTCCACGCTAAGGCTGCTTCCTTAATCAAGGGCAAAGAAAAAGGCGCTTAACCAAAAGAGGTAAAGCGCCTTTTTTCAAATGATTAACTGATTAGTATCAGTTCATGCCGTATTTTTTCAATTTCTTACGCAGAGTGCCGCGGTTGATGCCCATCATCAGGGCCGCGCGGGTTTGGTTACCGCGGGTGTATTGCATCACCATGTCCAACAGTGGCTGTTCAACTTCAGCCAGTACCAGCTCATACAGGTCACTTACATCCTGACCGTTCAATTGAGCAAAATAGTTCTTCAGTGCCTGTTTAACCGAGTCGCGCAGGGGTTTTTGGGTTACCTGAGCCTGAGAGTTTACAGTGGAAACGGTCAGTACGTCAGAATTCACGCGTTGTTCGAACATAGTTCTGTCAGCTCTTTTTCTGTTTACGCAAGATTTTCAAAATATGCCTTCAACGCCTCCAGCTGCTCGCTGGCATCCTCAATGGCGTTGAATGTGCGCCTAAACTGGTCGTTTGGGGCATGCTCCTGGAGATACCAGGATACGTGCTTACGAGCGATACGAAATCCCTTGCCTGGACCATAAAAGTCGTGCAATTCCCGTATGTGCTCGATCAACAAGCGCTTGACCTCTGCCAATGGCATCGGTGCCAGCAGCTCCCCTGTGTCCAGATAATGCTGGATTTCCCGAAAGATCCAGGGTCTTCCCTGAGCGGCTCGTCCTATCATCAGGGCGTCAGCCCCGGTGTAGTCCAGAACCGCTCTGGCTTTATGCGGGTCTGTAATGTCGCCATTCGCAATAATAGGAATGGTAACGGCCTGCTTAACTGCCCGAATGCTGTCGTATTCCGCGAAACCATTGAACAGGCACGCACGGGTGCGTCCGTGAATGGTTAACGCCTGAATGCCACAGTCTTCGGCCAGTTTGGCAATTTCTACACAGTTGCGGTGCTCTGGTGCCCAACCGGTACGGATTTTCAGCGTTACCGGCACGTCTACCGATTTCACTACCGCAGAGAGGATCTGTTTGACCAAATCCGGATACTGCAATAACGCAGATCCTGCCATCTTGCGGTTCACCTTCTTCGCCGGGCAGCCCATATTGATGTCAATGATTTGCGCGCCGGAATCAGCATTGATGCTCGCTGCTGCCGCCATCTCATCGGGGTCACAACCGGCAATCTGCACGGCTCTGATACCCGGTTCATCGCTATGAACCATTCGCAAACGCGACTTGTCCGAACGCCACACTTCCGGATTGGAAGAAAGCATTTCAGACACGGTCATTCCAGCGCCCATCGCGTGACAGAGTGCTCTAAATGGGCGATCGCTAATACCAGCCATTGGGGCTGCTATCAAACGATTGGTAAGCTGAAATTGTCCAATGTGCATAGACAAAAATTGACCATACTGTGCCTGCAAGGGCGCGTATATTACGCATTTTTTACGTCAGATGAAAGGCCAAACTTTGACCAATTTACGGCTATCGATCAATGAAAATGCAGTTCGTAGAGATATATGAAAATATTATTCATATTTAACAGTGTGTTATGTTTTTGTGTTGGTTTTTTGTTCGGTAAAATATTCATCTGCTTACAGAATTTTATCTGTAAGCGCGGTCATTTTGAGTGGAGATACCACAGCCTATCAAGGTTTTATCAGTGAAATGCGTTGGTTAATGCAGCAAAAAAAGCACCGATTCATCAGAGGCTGGCCGGCAGGCGGCCTGACCAGCCTCGCGGAGCGGTTTAATGGATGATGACGCGGCCATTAAGCGGTTGTATGGGGCGATTATTGGCGTGATGCATGACTGAACGGAACTGGTTTATCTGTTCAACGGAAGCGGCGACGGGGTGATCCAGCACAAGCCAGCGAATGCCTTCTGAGCACGGTGGGGTGGTGAGCGACCCGCTAAACCGATAGTAGTTTAATGATGTCGGGAACAGACCCTGAATCGCGATGGGCTTGTGCATCTCCACCGCCTGATTAACCTGAGCCGGAATCTGCTGCCATATCGTGGCTAACGGCTGATTGGCCTCTCCTTCCTGAAACATCAGCGCAATAACAGTGAGCGCGCCAGACGCGTCTTTATAGACAAAATGGCCTTCCAGTGGAAACTGTTTACCGTCAATTTCATTCTCGCTCGGTGCGTGAAAGTGAAACTGCTGCAAGGTGAATGTCTCGTTATCCAATACCAGCGTATTCCCCGCGCTGACGTTCACCTGAACGGTATGCCCATTGTTGATAATCTGCTGTGTCCCAGGCAGGAAAGCCAGCTGTAAGGGGGCATGTTGAGCGCTCAGTGCCTGACGTATATTGATAGGAGATTGGTTTTTACCGGTTTCACACAGTGAGAAGTCTGGAGACAGCTTTCCCCAGTGCGCCGGATCGCCGTCGCCTTCGTAGCCCCAGTGTGTTGGATCTGCCGCGGTGGCGGAAAAACAGGCCGACAGCATCAATACGATAGAGAGTTTACCTTTCATTTTTCATCCCTTGAAAATAATGACTCGGCATCGTTGAGTGCCGGGCGACGGTGCGTCTGGTCACGTGCCGAGCTGCATCATACGCCATCTTTTCGGGATAAATCATGAGGTATCACAAGAAGTGCGCCCACCGTTGCACGTACGGTGGGCGACATAGAAAGTGGTGTTAAACGGCTTTTCTGATACCAGTAATACGGCACCATTCTTCGCGTTCAGCCACCGGATCGAGCGTGAATTTGTCTGCGTAGGCCTCTGCGACGCCTTCAGCTTGCGTCGCCAGCACGCCGGACAAGCCGAGGTGACCGCCTGCTTTCGGCAAATCGCTAATCAACGGTGCCAGCTCGCGCAGCGGACCGGCAAGGATGTTGGCGACGACGACATCGGCAGACAGGTCAGCAGGCTGGTCTTTCGGCAGATAAAGCTCAAGACGCTCGGAAACACCGTTGCGTTGTGCGTTGTCCCGGCTGGCCTGAATCGCCTGCGGATCGATATCAATCCCGATGGCGCGTGTTGCACCCAGTTTCAGGGCGGCAATGGCCAGAATGCCGGAACCACAGCCGAAATCGATGATAGTTTTTCCTTCCAGATCCAGCCCATCGAGCCATTGCAGGCACAGCGCAGTCGTTGGGTGGGTGCCGGTGCCGAACGCCAGACCGGGGTCGAGCATCACGTTGACGGCGTTCGGGTCAGGGATTTCACGCCAGCTTGGGCAAATCCATAAACGTTTGCCGAACTGCATCGGGTGGAAGTTATCCATCCACTCGCGTTCCCAGTCTTTGTCTTCCAACTGCTCGATTTTGTGTTTAAAACCCGCGCCCAGCAGCGGTTCCTGCTCCAGTATGGCGATCACCGCGTTCATATCGGTTTCGGCATCGTACAACGCAATTGCGTCGGTATCGCCCCACAGACGGGTCTCGCCCGGCAGCGGTTCGAACACCGGTGTATCGTGCGTATCCTGAAACGTAACGGATACCGCACCACTTTCTATCATCGCGTCACCCAGTTGTTCTGCAACCTTTCCTGAGGTGTTTATTTTCAGTTGAATCCACGGCATAGCAGTCTCTATTACATTTAAAGTGAAGATGAAGTGGCAACCGGCGCTGGTGGATTATGACCAAAGCGGTTACCAATAATAAACGCCATCAGACTGAGTAACAGCGATGGCACAATCGGGTGATAGCCGGCCAACTGAAGATTGAAACTGGCCAGTAAGGTATAGCAAATCGCCCCAGTGAACATGGCGCTGAGCGCACCCGCGGCATTCGCGCGCTCCCAGTACAGGCCCAGCACCAGTGGCCACAGGAACACCGCTTCAAGCCCGCCAAACGCCAGCAGGTTCAGCCAGATGATCATATCTGGCGGCCGTAAGGAAGCCAGTAGCACCAGCAGGCCCAACAGCAGCGTAGTCATACTGGACAGGATCTTGATATGGCGTTCGTTATGGATCTGCTGAGGGCGCACGCTGAGATAGAGATCCTTGATGATCGTCGCGGAGGCCTGAAGCAGATGCGCATTGATGTTGGACATGATAGCGGCCATCGGCGCAGCGAGAAAGATCCCCGCCGCCAGCGGCGGTAACACCGTGACCATCAGCGCCGGTAACACCTGATCGGGAATCGTCAGATTCGGCATCACGGCACGACCCAGTGCACCGGCCAGATGCATGCCGAGCATCAGGATGCCGATGACGATCGTGCCGATAATAATCCCACGGTGTAGCGCTTTGCTATCGCGGTAAGAGATGCAGCGGACGGCGGTGTTTGGCAGGCCAATGACGCCGAAGCAGACCAGCACCCAGAATGAGGCCATAAACGGCATCGACAAAATGCCGTTGCTGCCCTGCGGCGACACCAGCATCGGGTCAATCTGTTGCAGTTTATCCACTGCGCTGTGTAAACCTCCGGCAGCATAGATCACGCCGACCAGCAGGATGACGGTGCCGATCAGCATCACGATGCCTTGCATCGCATCATTGAGCACACTGGCGCGGAAGCCGCCAAACGTGGTGTACAGCGCGATGGTGACGCCGAAAATCAGCAGACCGATGTCATAAGGAATGTTCGCGGCGGTTTCCAGCAGGCGTGCGCCGCCGATGAACTGCACAGCCATCGCGCCGATGAACGCGACCAGCAGGCTGATGCTGGCGAACCATACCAGTAGCGGGCTATTGTAGCGGGCGTACAGCATGTCGTTCAGCGTGATGGCATTGTAGCGCCGCGCCAGAATGGCGAATTTTTTCCCCAGAATCCCCAGCGACAACAGCATAGTGGGAAGCTGGATCATTGAAAGCAGCACCCAGCCCAGCCCGTATTTATAGGCGGCACCTGGCCCGCCGATAAAAGAGCTGGCGCTGACATAAGTGCCGATGAGTGTCATCGCCAGGACAAACCCGCCCATTGAGCGGCCGCCGAGGAAATACTCGTTAAGAAAATTACCCGCTTGACGGCGACGGTAGGCGTAGACCGACAGCCCGAAGACCAGCAGCAGATAGCCAATCAGCGGCAATAAAATTTCAATTTGCATCGTCACTCTCCAGTGAGATGCCGCGGAAAATAACGCGCACCATCAGCCAGCACAGCAGTGTAAACACGAGTGGCAGCAGCAGGCAGGCCATCTCAAACCAGTGTGGAAGGCCAGTGATTCCTTGTGTGTTGTCAGGCAAATAGGCGGCGAGCACCCAGGCCACTAAATAAACCAGCGTCAGGCCAAAAGCCCAGCGGGCCTCGTTGTGCGCCTGAGGAAAGCGTGTATCCATGTTCTTCTCCACCGTAAATGGGAGCATTGGTCTCTTTTATGAACGCCGTGATGACGAAAGCGGGAATTTTACGGCATGTGGGCCAATTGACTAGCCTGAATTCACAGAAAAAGAAAAAGGCCGGTTTTCACCGGCCTTTAAGCGCATCACGACAAAACTCGCGCAGTGTTTACTGCAAGCCGAGTTTCTTCTCCAGATAGTGGATGTTCGTGCCACCTCTCTGGAAGTTTTCGTCGCTCATGATCTTCATCTGAAGTTCGATGTTGGTTTTGATGCCATCGATAATCAGTTCAGCCAGCGCGTTCTTCATACGGGAAATCGCGATTTCGCGGGTTTCGCCGTAGGTGATCAGCTTGCCGATCATGGAATCGTAATATGGCGGTACGGTATAACCAGCGTAAATATGCGATTCCCAACGGACACCAAAGCCACCCGGCGCGTGGAAACGCGTGATTTTACCCGGGCTTGGCAGGAACGTGTTCGGATCTTCCGCGTTGATACGGCATTCCACCGCATGGCCGCGCACCTTAACGTCTTTCTGCTTGATGGACAGCGGTTGACCAGCAGCAATACGTAGCTGCTCTTTGATCAGATCCACGCCGGTAATCATCTCGGTAACTGGATGCTCCACCTGAATACGGGTGTTCATTTCAATGAAATAGAACTCACCGTTTTCGTACAGGAACTCGAACGTACCTGCGCCACGATAGTTGATATCGATACAGGCTTTGGCGCAGCGATCGCCGATATTGCGACGCAGTTCGTCTGTGATGCCCGGTGCTGGCGCTTCTTCCACCACTTTCTGGTGGCGGCGCTGCATGGAGCAGTCACGTTCGGCCAGATAGATGGCGTTACCTTGGCCGTCAGCCAGAACCTGTATTTCCACGTGACGTGGGTTTTCCAGGTATTTTTCCATGTAGACCATGTCGTTGTTGAAAGCCGCTTTGGCTTCCGCACGGGTCATGTTGATGGATTGTTCCAGCTCTTTGTCGCTGCGCACCACGCGCATACCACGACCGCCGCCGCCGCCAGAGGCTTTGATGATGACCGGATAGCCGATGCGTTTGGCAAAGGCGCGGTTTTTGTCCATGTCGCCGTCTAACGGGCCATCAGAACCCGGTACACACGGCACGCCCGCTTTTTTCATGGCGTTGATGGCGGAGACCTTGTCGCCCATCAGGCGAATGGTTTCTGCACGAGGGCCGATGAAAACAAAGCCAGAGCGTTCAACCTGCTCGGCAAAGTCCGCGTTTTCGGACAGGAAACCGTAGCCAGGGTGAATCGCTACGGCACCGGTGATTTCCGCAGCGGAAATAATCGCTGGGATATTCAGATAGCTTTTTGTTGACGGCGCTGGGCCGATACACACGGTTTCGTCCGCCAGCAATACGTGTTTCAAATCGCGATCCGCACTGGAGTGAACGGCGACGGTTTTGATGCCCAGTTCTTTACAGGCACGCAAAATACGCAGCGCAATCTCTCCGCGGTTAGCGATAACGATTTTATCTAGCATGATAAGCCTCGTTATTCGATGACAACCAGTGGCTCGTCAAATTCAACCGGCTGACCGCTTTCGACCAGGATGGCTTTCACCACGCCCGCTTTGTCGGCTTCGATCTGGTTCATCATTTTCATGGCTTCGACGATGCACAGGGTATCGCCAACGTTGACTTGCTGACCCACTTCCACGAACGCTTTAGCATCCGGACTTGGGGTGCGATAGAAGGTTCCAACCATTGGAGAACGAACGATGTGTCCACTGATGGCAGCCGGCGCAGCGGCAGCTTCCACTGGCGCTGGTGCAACGGCGGCGGCCAGAGCAGGTTGTGGCTGCATCATTGGGGTCGCATAGGCCTGTTGCATCATCGGATAATTCACCGCTGCTGGGGCACGACTGATACGTACTGATTCTTCACCTTCAGAAATTTCCAGTTCGGCGATGCCGGACTCTTCAACCAGTTCGATCAGTTTTTTGATTTTACGAATATCCATGGATGTGGTTCCGTACTCTTTTGTTTAATTGGAAGTTGACAGGCGTTTTACCGCCGTCTGTAAAGCATACTGATAACCCTCTGCCCCTAGGCCACATATCACGCCTACCGCAACATCAGAAAGATAGGAGTGATGACGAAAAGGCTCGCGTGCGTGCACGTTGGACAGATGAATTTCGATAAACGGAATCGAGACCGCCAGCAGGGCATCACGCAGCGCAACGCTGGTGTGGGTGAATGCCGCTGGGTTAATCAGAATGAAGTCTGTGTTTCCTCTGGCCTGATGGATGGTATCGATCAGGACATGTTCCGCGTTGGATTGCAGATGGGAAAACTTCACGTTCAATGTTTGCGCCTGTGTTTCCAGTGCGCTGACAATGTCTGCTAGCGTCGTCTTACCGTATTTGTCGGGCTCTCGGGTTCCTAGCAGATTCAGGTTTGGACCGTTCAAGAGCAAAATGTGAAACTTTTCTGCCATTGTGCTGCTATCTCCCGCGATTGGCCAAGATTGCCAAAACCGTGTCGCACAAAATAGCGCGAAGCTATTCGTTTGTCACCTTTCGTGATGCAAATTGTCCGACCCGAGAAATTAAAGTCGTGCATTATAACCATATCGTGGCAATTCGCAGCTAAATACTGGTCTTATCTGCGGAGATATTCCTGAACCAGAGCGTGAGACGGTGTGAATCTTGTTGAGGCTTATACTCAGCTTTTCCCATGCTAGCGCGGCGTTTAGCGCCACCATTGACGAAATTTCTTATAACGGAACAGCAGCAATATCAGCGCCGCCAGTGCATATAAAATGGGCTGTGGAGATAGCGTTTTAACTGACCAAAGATAGTGGATAGGCGCAAGAATGGCGACTACATAGACGAAATTATGCAGTTTCTGCCATTGCGATCCTAACTTGCGCATCATGATCTGTGGCGAGGTCACCGCCAGCGCCAGCAAAATCAGCCAGCTTATGACACCCAGCGTCAAATAGGGGCGGGATATCAGCTCGTTACCCAGCAGTGCCAGATGATTCAGACCCAACTCCAGCAGCGCATAGCTCATCAGATGTAACGTCGCCCAGAAAAAACACCACAGCCCGAGGAGTCGACGACAGCGAATGAGCAGCGGCTGTTTACCGTAGCGCGCCAGTGGGGTGACCAACAGCGTCGCCAGCAGCAATTTCAGCGCCATTCTGCCGGTAAAGTGCTGGATATCCTTGGCCGGATCGGCGCTGAACCACCCTTGGTCAACCGACAATATCAGCCACAGCAGCGGCAGAAAACCAGCCAGATGGAGTAGCACTTTTAACCGGGTAATGTGTTGTAGCGTCAGTCTCATGCTGATGTGGGTTCCTGTCCTGACAAGGTGGTTGGCTAGACGTTTTGTGTTATTCGCTAAAAGTTTTCACGCAGATTCACGCCGCGATACAGCGAAGCGACCTGTTCCGCATAGCCGTTGAATAGCAGCGTGGGTTGACGCTCAACGTTAAGCAGGCCTCCTGAACCGATGACGCGTTCTGTCGCCTGCGACCAGCGCGGGTGATCCACATGCGGGTTCACGTTGGCATAGAAACCATATTCATCTGGCGCCGCCAGATTCCAGGTGCAAGGCGGTTTCTCGCGGGTGAATCGGATATGTACAATGGATTTGATGTTCTTAAAACCGTATTTCCACGGTGTGACTAACCGGATGGGGGCACCGTTCTGCGGCGGCAGCGTCTTGCCGTAAACGCCGACGGCCAGCAGTGCCAAAGGGTTCATGGCTTCATCCAGCCGCAGCCCTTCTACATAAGGGTAATCCAGCCCGCCTCCCATGAAGTGATCTTTTTGTCCCGGCATTTGCTCCGGGTCGTAGAGCGTTTGAAATGCCACGTAGCGCGCGTTGCTGGTGGGGGCGGCGAATTTAATCAGCTTGGCCAGCTCAAACCCAACCCACGGAATCACCATCGACCACGCTTCGACGCAGCGGAAACGGTAGATTCGCTCTTCCAGCGGAAAACGTTTGAGCAAATCGTCGATATCCAGCGTGAGAGGTTTGGCGACATCGCCGTCTATCTTGACGGTCCAGCCTTCGGTTTTTAACCCGCCCGCATTGGCCGCCGGATCGGCTTTATCCAGTCCGAACTCATAGAAGTTGTTATACCCCGTGACTTTATCTTCCGGCGTGAGCGGCAAATCGAGCTTCCAGTCCGCAGGTTGGCTAAACGGAAGTGGTTTACCCGGCGGCGCTTTGGGTTTATCGGCCCCCTTAAACCAGGCCAGCAGGTCAGCCTGTGCAGAAAACGGCAGTGAGAGCGCCGCAGCGGAAATACCCAGCGCCTTTAGTACGCGCCGACGCTGATAGAAGAGGGATTCCGGGGTAACGTCGGCTTCCGTAAACTTGCGATGTTTGTGCATGTTAACTCCCGCCAGTCATAATTATTGTTGACGCAAAGTGGCGTTTTTACTGCTTACTGTTCACTTAGTTATAGATGAAGTGCGATAGAAACCGCGACAGGAGAGATGAAATACTTTTTTGCAGGGTGTAACAGCGCTCGAGATCACTGATAATGCGTTGAGCGATGATAATGGATAGATCGTAAAGACGCTGTAAATACATCCATGTACGCTCGAGCCGCGCAGATATGAATCTCATCCCTGAGATTCACCCTTTCAGGGCCGTCGCAAGCGACGTTCAAAGACGTTCCTGACGCCTTTGTCCCTGTCGCGGACGCTTTACTCTTCTATTCCATTATCACCGTTTTCGTTTCGCAAATTGATACGTCAACGAAAGGTGTTAGCTGATTTTCACCAGCGTGCGGCCAGTAACTTTGTTTTCCAGCAGCGCAGCGGCGGTGGCAGGGACGTCTTCTAACCCGATTTCCTGGGTGACCTGCTGGTAAAACGACTCAGGCAGGATGGCGGCCAGACGCTCCCATGCTTGCTGACGGCGAGCCAGTGGTGCCATCACGGAATCCACGCCTTGCAGGCGAACATTACGTAAAATAAATGGCATCACGGTCGTTGGCAGGGCAATACCGCCAGCCAGACCGCATGCGGCAACCGTCGCGTTGTAATCCATCTGCGCCAGCAGTGTCGCCAGTACGTTATCGCCGACGGTATCCACCGCGCCAGCCCAGCGTTGTTTTTCCAGCGGGCGAGGGCTTCCGCTGAATTCGCTGCGATCCAGTACCTGCTTCGCCCCGAGTTTTTTCAGGTAATCGGTGTTGTCGGCGCGACCGCTGACGGCGGTGACCTGATAGCCTAGCTCTGCAAGCAGGGCAACAGCCGTGCTGCCAACGCCGCCACTGGCACCGGTCACAATAATGTCGCCGCTTTCCGGCGTGATGCCGCCATCTTCCAGCGCCATGATGCACAGCATCGCGGTGAAGCCCGCCGTACCCAGGATCATTGCCTTACGTGCATCCAGCGAAACGGGCAGGGGAACCAGCCAGTCGCTCTTCACGCGAGCCTGTTGCGCCAGGCCGCCCCAGTGGTTTTCACCCACGCCCCAACCCGTCAGAATGACGGGTTGGCCGACGGTAAACCGATCGCTGTCGCTGTGGCGTACGGTTCCTGCGAAGTCGATCCCAGGAACCATCGGGAAATTACGGATAATTTTGCCTTTGCCGGTAATGGCAAGCGCATCCTTATAGTTGATGCCCGACCAGTTGATATCGACAGTTACATCCCCGCTGGGAAGCTGCTCTGCGTCAATCTCGCGAATCTGAGCGTGGGTCAGTCCGTCTGACTGTTCAAGAACTAAAGCCTGCATGGGCTATCTCCTGTAGCAGGATTAAATAGGGGAAGTCATTAACGACTATATACCCGTCATACTTCAAGCCGCATGTGCGTTGGTATCGCTTAAATACTCGGCCCGTCGTGGGCCTCGCCCTAAGGGCCGCTGCTCGCAGCGTTCAAATCTGCTCCCGGCAGATTTGTCACTTGAATCACTTACCTGAGTAAGCTCATCGAGATGCCCTTGCTCGCCGCCTTCATGCAACTCGAATTATTTAGGGTATAGTTATTACAGGTACTATTTGTTAATAACGTACTATTTGTTAATAACGTACTATTTGTTAATAACGTACTGTTTGTTAATGAAGGTACTCTGTTGCTGACCTATGCGAACTGATAAAAAACAACAAACTCGCAGAAATGACAATTATTTGGAATAGGACGCAGGGATGGGATTTACGACCAGATTCTCGATACTCGTGGTATTGCTGACGGTTTTTGCTATTTTTCTTATGATTTTCAGTAGCATATTTAGTCTCTGTTATTATAGCCAGTTGAGGACCGAACAGCAGTTGCGCGAGGTTACGGCCAGTATCGATCAGGCGTTATTAGTGCAATCGCCCGAAAATATCCAATATTGGCTGTCGGCAATGATGAAGACGGCAGGCATTATTGTGCTGGATATTCAGGACAACGACTTTACCCTCTATTCAATACAGTTGCCTGAGGCCGGCTGGGAAGGCACGCACCTCTATCATGAGGCTGAATTTCCGCTGATGCACCATCCGAACATGACGATCGCCATCAGGTATGTCGATCCGCTGATTGGCTTACCGCGCTTTATGGTGTCAATACTATCGGTGTTACTGGCTGCGAGTCTGATGCTCTTGATGCTGTATTTTTCCATCCGCTGGCTGCGCCGTCAGGCCGCCGGGCAGGAAGAGTTGGAAGAACGGGCACAGCGTATTCTCAAGGGCGAACGTGAATCGGTTATGCAGGGGTCAGTGCGTGAATGGCCGGTCAATACCAGCGGCGCGCTCGATCAACTGCTGTCTGATTTAGTGGAAGCGCGGGAGGAACGCGGACGGGTGGATACCTTAATTCGTGCTTTTGCCGCGCAGGATGCAGAAACCGGGCTGAGTAATCGCCTGTTTTTTGATAATCAACTGACCACGCAGTTGGAAGATGGCGAAGAAGTGGGGACGCACGGCGTCGTTATGATGATCCGCATACCCGATTTTGAAACCTTGCAGGAAACGCACGGCTATAGCAATGTACTCCAGGAATACCGTTTCACGCTGGTCAACCTGCTGTCGACGTTTGTCATGCGCTATCCCTCTGCGTTGCTGGCGCGTTACTTCAGCAGCGATTTCACCGTATTGCTCCCCCATCGCACGCTAAAAGAAGCCAACGCGATTGCCACGCAACTGGTGAAGGCCATTGATATTCTCCCCGCCTGCCCGTTGATCGATCGGGAAGAGGTGCTCCACATTGGTATTTGTGCCTATCGCGGCGGACAAAGTGCCGAGCAGGTGATGGAAAGTGTGGAGGATGCGACGCGCAATGCGGTGTTGCAGGGCGGTAACAGCTGGTGCGTGTTTGACAGGCAGGTGCCAGACAAAGGCCGCGGCAGTGTGAAGTGGCGCACCTTGCTGGAACAGACGTTGGCGCGCGGTGGTCCGCGGCTGTATCAGAAGCCCGCGGTCACGAAAGAGGGCGTGGTACATCATCGCGAAATGATGAGTCGGATATACGATGGAGAACAGGAACTGCTCGCCGCAGAGTATATGCCGCTGGTTCAACAACTGGGGCTGGCGGCCAGCTATGATCGGCAACTGGTGGCGCGCATTATTGATCTATCAGCGAGCTGGCCTGGAGAAACACTGGCTTTTCCGGTAAGTGTAGACTCACTTTTACAGAAGCCTTTCCTGCACTGGCTGAAAGAAGTCTTACTGCAATGTCCGAAAACGCAGCGGCAGCGCATTTTATTTGAACTTGCAGAGGCAGATGTTTGTCAATATATCGGCCGCCTGCGCCCGGTTCTCACTGTGATCCTGGGATTAGGCTGCCGCCTGGCAGTCACGCAGGCGGGGTTAACGCTGGTCAGTACGACGTATATCAAGTCACTCCCCGTGGAGATCATCAAGCTTCACCCCGGTTTGGTACGAAGTCTTGAACGCCGCCCGGAAAATCAGCTGTTTGTACAAAGCCTGACTGAAGCCTGTAAAGGCACGCAAACGCGGGTGTTTGCTGCTGGCGTGCGAACCAAAGAAGAGTGGCGAATGTTGTTGGGTAAGGGGGTCTATGGTGGGCAAGGGGATTTTTTTGCCGCATCAGTCCTTGTAACAGATGAGCTGAAAAAATATTCATCGCAGCATCGTGTTTAATATAAACGTCCTGTTCAAATTGACGTAGAATGAGGCGGTTGTTAAATCGGTTAGTGTGTGCTTACGATAGCGGCAATCCGATTAAATGTTAGATTTTATGTCCTGTGTTAGCGCAATTCTGTCGGGTGGACAGTGGTAAGATGCCTTGCCGCCTGAGGAGAAAGTATGCTGTGCCTTCTCCCTGACGCCGACGTGCGCAACGCAGACTCATTTTTCACCGAAGCAGAGCCTTTTCGTGCCTTGTCGCTGCTTCGTGTGGTTGGTAAAGTAGGCGGATTTATTTTTCGCCCCCAGCTTGCAGGATTATCCTTTAGTTATGTTTAAGAAATTTCGTGGCATGTTTTCCAACGACTTGTCCATCGACCTGGGTACCGCCAATACCCTGATTTACGTTAAAGGGCAGGGCATCATATTGAATGAACCCTCTGTCGTTGCGATTCGTCAGGATCGTGCCGGTTCCCAAAAAAGCGTGGCGGCGGTCGGCCACGACGCTAAGCAGATGCTGGGCAGAACGCCTGGGAATATCGTAGCGATTCGCCCGATGAAAGACGGTGTTATTGCTGATTTTCAGGTCACGGAGAAAATGTTGCAGCACTTCATCAAGCAAGTGCATAGCGACAGTTTTATGCGTCCGAGCCCGCGCGTGCTGGTCTGTGTTCCGGTAGGCGCGACTCAGGTTGAGCGTCGTGCCATTCGCGAATCCGCCCTGGGGGCGGGTGCTCGTGAAGTGTTCCTGATCGAAGAGCCGATGGCGGCTGCGATCGGCGCTGGCATGCCGGTATCCGAAGCGACGGGTTCCATGGTTGTGGATATCGGTGGTGGTACCACGGAAGTGGCGGTGATCTCGCTGAACGGCGTGGTGTACTCCTCTTCTGTACGTATTGGCGGTGACCGCTTTGATGAAGCGATCATCAACTACGTTCGTCGTAACTATGGTTCACTGATCGGTGAAGCGACGGCGGAACGTATCAAGCATGAAATTGGCTCTGCTTATCCGGGCGACGAAGTGCTCGAGATTGAAGTGCGTGGCCGTAACCTTGCTGAAGGTGTACCACGTGGCTTCACCCTGAACTCCAACGAAATTCTGGAAGCGCTGCAAGAGCCGTTGACGGGTATCGTTAGTGCGGTCATGGCGGCGTTGGAACAATGCCCACCGGAACTGGCCTCCGATATTTCCGAGCGCGGTATGGTGTTAACTGGCGGTGGCGCGTTGTTGCGTAATCTGGATCGCTTGCTGATGGAAGAAACCGGTATTCCGGTTGTGGTGGCTGAAGATCCACTAACCTGTGTTGCCCGTGGCGGCGGCAAGGCGCTGGAAATGATCGACATGCACGGTGGCGATTTGTTCAGCGAGGAGTAATCCTGTCTGGAAAAGAGGGGGACCGGATGGATGAACGCTTGCGTTTTTCATCTCTCGTGGTTACCCCTTTTTTATTTGCCTGAACCAATGAAATCCGCCCTACAGGGTGCCGCTTTGTGACGTTAAAAATCGCCAGGAGCGATTTGAGGTTGCTGTCGAGGAATACGCAAATTTTATGAAGCCGCTTTTTAGCAGGGGGCCTTCCCTGCAATTACGACTTTTTCTTGCTGTCGTTACCGCGATTGTTCTGATCGTTGCGGACAGTCGGCTCGGTTCGTTCGTCAAAATCAGAACGTACATGGATACCACCGTTAGCCCATTTTATTTTTTGGCGAATGGGCCTCGTCAGGTTCTGGACAATATGTCTGCTTCACTGGCAACTCGTGGGCAATTAGGACTTGAAAATACCGCACTGCGTCAGGAACTGTTGATGAAAAACAGTGACCTGCTTCTGCTAGGCCAGCTCAAACAGGAAAATGCGCGGTTACGTGAACTGCTCGGCTCGCCGCTGCGTCAGGATGAGCAGAAGATGGTGACGCAGGTGATGTCCGCCGGAACTGATCCTTACAGCGATCAGGTGGTGATTGATAAAGGCCAGGCGAACGGCGTCTATGAAGGGCAACCGGTCATCAGCGATAAAGGCGTGGTGGGGCAAGTTGTGGCGGTTGGCCAGTTTACCAGCCGGGTTTTGTTAATTTGTGATGTTTCCCATGCGTTGCCCATTCAGGTGCTGCGCAATGATATCCGCGTGATTGTTGCCGGTAATGGCTGCACCGACGATCTGCAACTGGAGCACCTGCCTAACAATACTGATATTCGAGTCGGTGACGTGCTGGTCACCTCTGGGCTCGGCGGACGTTTTCCTGAAGGGTATCCGGTAGCCGTCGTGTCATCGGTTAAAGCGGATACACAGCGGGCCTATACGATTATTCAGGCACGCCCGACGGCGGGATTACAGCGTCTGCGCTATCTGCTGTTACTGTGGGGCGTGGAGAATAATTCCAATACGTCGCTGCCGCCGGCGGAAGTTCATCGGGTTGCCAATGAACGCCTGATGCAGATGATGCCGCAGGTTTTACCCTCGCCTGATGAGATGGGGCCGCCGCTTCCTCCTGAAGCCGCAGGACCTACCATCGAGCCGCAGAGAGGCCGCCAATGAATCGTTATCGCAGGCATGGCAACTGGATTATCTGGCTTTCTTTTCTCATCGCGATGGTTTTGCAGATTATGCCGTGGCCGGATGAAATCTACATGTTTCGCCCCTCCTGGCTGACGTTGTTTCTGATTTACTGGGTGATGGCATTGCCACATCGGGTGAATGTTGGCACAGGATTTATATTAGGTCTGATTATGGACCTGATTCTTGGGTCTACACTGGGAGTACGGGCGCTGGCGCTGAGCATTATTGCTTATCTGGTGGCCTTTAAATTCCAGCTGTTCCGAAATATGGCGTTATGGCAGCAAGCATTAATTGTCATGCTATTGTCGCTGCTGATGGACCTCACGGTATTCTGGGCTGAGTTTTTAGTTATTAATGTCTCTTTCCGACCAGAAACATTCTGGAATTGCGTCGTTGATGGCGTACTCTGGCCGTGGCTGTTCCTGCTGATGCGAAAAATTCGTCGTCAGTTTACTGTGCAATAAGGTGATTCATGACCCAGCTTTATCTGGCTTCCGCTTCTCCCCGCCGTCGCGAACTGCTCACGCAGCTCGATATTCCTTTTTCTGTACTGAACGTCGCGGTGGAAGAGCAGCGGTTACCGGAGGAAGCAGCGGAAGTCTATGTCCGGCGTCTGGCACATGAAAAAGCGGCTGCGGGTGTCGCGGTCGCACCACTTGATTTGCCCGTTCTGGGGGCGGATACCATTGTGGTGCTGAACGGGCAGGTATTGGAAAAGCCTCAGGATGCAGTTCATGCGGTGGAGATGTTGAGCCAACTGTCCGGGAGACCGCATCAGGTGATGACGGCCGTCGCACTGGCAGATAAAGACGATATATTGAGCTGTCTGGTGGTCACCGATGTCGTCTTCCGCCCGCTTTCGCAGCAGGATATCGAGCGGTATATCGCCAGCGGCGAACCGATGGATAAAGCCGGGGCTTATGGTATTCAGGGCAAGGGTGGATGCTTTGTCCGGTCGCTTAACGGGAGCTATTACGCGGTGGTTGGGCTGCCGCTGGTAGAAACCCATGAGCTATTCAGTAATTTTGCTGCATTGCGGAGTGCAAGAGGAAAACATGACTGCTGAGTTACTGGTAAACGTTACACCTTCAGAAACGCGCGTTGCCTATATCGACGGCGGTATTCTGCAGGAGATCCACATTGAGCGTGATGCGAAGCGCGGCATCGTCGGCAACATTTATAAAGGTCGCGTGAGCCGTGTTCTGCCAGGTATGCAGGCGGCGTTCGTGGATATCGGTCTGGATAAAGCGGCCTTCCTGCATGCGTCCGATATTATGCCGCATACCGAATGTGTTGCCGGTGACGAACAAAAGAACTTTCACGTCCGTGATATCGCCGAACTGGTGCGTCAAGGACAGGATCTCATGGTTCAGGTGGTCAAGGATCCACTGGGAACCAAAGGTGCGCGCCTGACGACCGATATCACGCTGCCGTCGCGCTATCTGGTGTTTATGCCTGGTGCATCGCACGTTGGCGTGTCACAGCGGATTGAGAGTGAAGCGGAACGTGAGCGTTTAAAGAAAACGGTCGCCGAGTATTGTGATGATGACGGTGGTTTCATCATTCGTACCGCAGCAGAAGGGATCGGTGAAGAAGAGCTCTCACAGGATGCGGCGTTCCTGAAGCGCCTGTGGGGCAAGGTGATGGAGCGCAAAAAGCGCAACCAGACCAAATGTAAGCTCTACGGTGAAGTGGCGCTCGCCCAGCGAATTTTGCGTGATTTTGCCGGTGAGGCGTTGGATCGCATTCGGATTGACTCCCGGCTGACGTATGAAGCGCTGCTGGAATTTACCTCCGAATATATCCCGGAAATGACCCGTAAACTCGAGCACTATGCGGGTAAACAGCCAATTTTTGACCTGTTTGATGTGGAAAATGAGATCCAGCGTTCGCTGGACAGAAAGGTTGAACTGAAGTCCGGCGGCTATTTGATCATCGATCAGACTGAAGCGATGACGACCATCGACATCAACACGGGGGCGTTTGTCGGTCACCGTAATCTGGATGAGACCATTTTCAATACCAACACGGAAGCCACGCAGGCGATCGCACGGCAGCTGCGTCTGCGCAACCTCGGCGGCATCATCATTATCGACTTCATCGATATGAATAACGAAGAGCACCGTCGGCGGGTGCTGCATTCACTGGAGCAGGCGCTCAGTAAAGATCGGGTCAAAACCAGTATTAATGGTTTCTCTCAGCTAGGATTAGTGGAGATGACGCGTAAACGCACGCGTGAGAGCATCGAACACGTTCTGTGTCACGAGTGCCCAACGTGCCACGGTCGCGGCACGGTGAAAACGGTAGAAAGCGTCTGCTATGAAATCATGCGTGAAATCGTGCGTGTCCACCACGCGTATGACTCCGATCGATTCCTGGTTTATGCCTCACCGGCTGTCGGGGAAGCGCTGAGAAGCGAAGAATCGCACGCGTTGGCTGAGGTTGAAATTTTCGTCGGCAAGCAGGTCAAAGTGCAAATCGAACCCCTGTATAGCCAGGAGCAGTTTGACGTCGTAATGATGTAAATTCGTGCGCTCGTCGTCGGCGACGAAATGAAGGAGAGATTAGTGAGGCGACTGCCCGGAATACTCGTCATCACGGGTGCCACTCTTGTCGTGATGGTTGCGCTGTTAGTCAGCGGTTTAAGACTGGTGCTGCCGCAGCTCGAGCACTTCCGGCCACAACTGGTGGCCTGGGCACAGTCTGCGGCCGGCGTTCCGTTAGAAATCGGTTCGATGACGGGGCGCTGGGAGTCCTTTGGCCCCAGGCTGGAAATTGAACGGTTTCGTACATCCCTGCCGGAGTCGGACTGGCAGGTTGACCGCATTACGCTGGCATTGGATGTGTGGCAGTCGCTGCTGCATGGGCGCTGGCAGTTCCGCGATCTCACGTTTCACCAGCTAAAACTTGATATCAATAGCCAAGTTAATGGGCAGCAGCAGGATAGCAAATTGATGGAGTCAGGAAAGGTCAGCGATCTTTTCCTGCGTCAGTTTGACCACTTTGATCTGCGTGATAGCCACATTACCTTTCTTACCCCTTCCGGTTCCCGCGCGGAGCTGAGCATTCCCCAACTGACCTGGCTGAATTCCGACAAACGCCATCGTGCGGAAGGTTTGATCAGCCTGTCGAGCTTTAACGGTCAGCACGGTGTGGTGCAGATGCGCATGGACTTGCATGATGAGCAGGGGTTGCTCAGTAACGGTACGTTCTATCTGCAAGCTGACAATATCGATATGAAGCCCTGGCTCAGCCGCTGGATGAAAAACAATACCGGGCTGGAAAGTGCCGACTTTAGTCTGGCGGCCTGGCTGAACGTTCGTGAAGGCGATATCCACAGTGGTGACGTGTTCCTTAATCAGGGGACGGCCAACTGGGGTGAAGGCAGAGATGCACATCGCCTGAATGTCGATGACATGACGCTGCGTGTCAGTCGTCAGGAAAATGGTTGGCAGGTGGATGTACCGGAATTGAATCTGGCAACGGATGGTATCGTCTGGCCGAAAGGTCGACTCTCTGCGCTCTGGCTGCCAAAAAGTGAACACATGCTGGGACCCGATCGGCAGGAAGAGTTACGTGTTCGAGCCAGCAATCTGGCGCTGGAGCGAGTAAGTACGCTGCTTCCATTGTTAGCCGGGACTACGCCTGCTTTGAAAGAACGTTGGGCAGAACTGCAACCAACGGGCACATTGAATTCCGTTGCGGTGGATATCCCTCTGCAACAGCCGGAAAGAAGCCGTTTTCACGCCAACTGGCAGGATGTGAACTGGAAGCAGTGGAAATTGCTGCCGGGCGTTAATCATTTCTCCGGTTCTGCCCGCGGTAGTGTCGAACGTGGTCAGGTTAGCATCGCGTTAGATCAGAGCACGCTGCCCTATGTCGATATGTTCCGCGCGCCGCTGGAAATCAAGCAGGCTAGCGGCACGATTGACTGGCGTAATGACGCACAGGGGCTGGCGCTCTGGAGCCATGGTCTAGACGTACAGGCGAAGTCGCTATGGGTGAACGGAGATTTTCGTTACGAACAGCCTGCTAAACAGGAACCAAAGCTGGATATTCTGGCGGGCATTCGGCTGACCGACGCGGCGGACGCCTGGCGCTATTATCCTGAACTGTTTATGGGCACCGAGCTGGTGGACTATCTGAGCGGTGCACTGAAGGGCGGTCGTGTCGATAATGCGACGCTGATCTTTGCCGGTGATCCGCAGCATTTCCCCTACACGCACAACGAAGGCCAGTTTGAAGTCTGGGTGCCGGTGAAAGAGGCGACCTTTGAGTTTCAACCGGGCTGGCCTGCGCTGACGCCGCTGGATATCAATCTGGATTTCGCCAACAACGGCCTGTGGATGTTTGCGCCGCAAACCTGGCTGGGTAAGGTGGAAGGCAAGAATATTAGCGCGGTCATTCCCGATTATGCAAAAGAGATGCTGCTCATTGATGGCGAGCTGGAAGGTCCGGGGCCTGAAGTGGGGAACTATTTTCATCAGACGCCGCTAAAATCCTCGCTAGGTACAGCGCTGGATGAGCTGAAAATGGGTGGGTTGGTGAAAGGCACGCTGCATCTGGATATTCCGCTTGCTGGCGACGATGTTCGTGCCAGTGGCGACATCGCGCTGAACAATAACAGTCTCTACATCAAGCCGCTGGATACCACGATTAAGAATCTCACCGGTAAGTTCCGTTATGAAAACGGCAATTTACGTAGTGACACGCTCCAGGCGAACTGGATGAATCAGCCGATGACGGTCAATTTCAGGACGGAAGAGCAGGCGAAGGCTTTTCTGGTGAATGTTGGTTTGCAGGGTGACTGGCAGCCTGCGCGCTTGCCCGGTTTACCCACATTGGCAAGTCAAGCGGTATCCGGTTCGGCAGGCTGGAAGAGTTTGGTTGCCATCAACCTGCCGCATTCTGGCAAAACAACCTACGATGTTGATGTACAGGCCGATTTAAGTAAAGTAAGTAGTCACTTACCTAATCCGTTAAGCAAACCTGCTGGTGAGAGCCTGCCGCTGGAGGTAAAAGCCAGCGGCGACCTGAATGGCTTTACCATGCAGGGACGGGTCGGCAAGGATAACCGTTTCAATAGCCAATGGTTGCTGAAAGGCGACACCGTGACGCTGGCGCGGGCAAGCTGGCAGAATGCGGCGGCAGCGGCTCCTGCATTACCAGCAGATTCTGCATTGGTGCTCGACCTTCCTTCATTGGATGCCGAAAGCTGGCTGGGGCTCTTGCCTGCTCTGCGTACCTCGACATCGGCGGAAGGACGAAAGGCGCAGCGTTCCCTTCGTTTCCCGCAAGCGGTGACGCTGCGGACGCCTGAGCTGCAACTCCTAGGGCAACAGTGGCACGATCTGGAAATCACACGCAAAAATACGCTAGGTGGCAGTGAAGTGCAGGCAAAAGGGCGTGAAATTGACGGAACGGTTGAGATACCCAATCGCGGTATGTGGCGCAGCGATATCAATTATCTCTACTACAATCCTCAGTGGAAAGGGAATGAAGCGACCAACCCGGTAGCGTTAGCAGAGAAAAAATCGCCGCTGAACGACCCGAGTATGAGCTTTGAAGACTGGCCGTCGCTGGCGGTTAACTGTCGCCAGTGCTGGATTATCGGGCAGAATATGGGGCGTATTCAGGGAACGCTGCTGCCAGAAAAGGAAAAGTTAACGCTGACGGACGGCATCATTGATACAGGTAAAGCCCGCCTGACGGTAAACGGCTCCTGGCAGGAAAACGCGGAAGGCGTGCGGACCGCGCTAAAAGGCCGGCTGGCGGGAGACAGTCTGGATCAGAACGCGAACTGGTTCGGCGTTGATTCACCGCTCAAGGCCGGTTCTTTCGATGTGGATTATGATTTGTACTGGCGTGGAACGCCCTGGGCGCCGGATATTGCTAGCCTGAGCGGAATATTGCACACGCGCATTGGTAAGGGGGAAATTGCCGAAGTCGGTGCCGGCCAGGCGGGGCAACTGCTGCGTTTATTGAGCTTCGATGCGCTGATGCGTAAGCTGCGGCTTGATTTTAGTGATACGTTTGGTCGTGGATTTTACTTCGATTCGATTCGCAGCACTGCATGGATTAAAGACGGTGTGCTGCATACTGATGATATGCTGATCGACGGGCTTGAAGCAGATATCGCGATGAAAGGCGATCTCGACCTCGCTCAGCGACAGGTCAATGTGGAAGCGGTTATTGCCCCGGAAATTTCCGCGACTGTGGGCGTGGCGACCGCATTTGCCGTCAACCCAGTGGTGGGGGCCGCCGTGTTTGCTGCCAGTAAAGTGCTGGCACCGCTATGGAACAAGATTTCGCTGATTCGTTACCAGATTTCCGGTAGCGTCGATCAGCCAAAGATTCAGGAAGTGCTGCGTGAGCCGAACAAAAAGAAAGGCGAATAATGCCGTTAGAGCAACGCAGTGTATTCAACCGATTATCTGATAAAGAGTGAAAAACTATGAGCCTTTCGTTTGTCAGTGAGCAGTTACTCACCGTCAACAAATTGAATCTTGACGATCTCGCCGCTGTGCTGGGGTCGCTTAATGAGCGTCGACTGGACTATGCCGACCTTTATTTCCAGTCCAGCTATCATGAGTCCTGGGTACTGGAAGATCGCATTATTAAAGACGGTTCTTACAATATCGATCAGGGCGTGGGTATCCGTGCGATTGACGGTGAAAAGACCGGGTTTGCTTATGCCGATCAGATCACGCTGAACGCATTGCACCAGAGTGCGCAGGCAGCACGCAGCATTGTACGGGAACAGGGTACGGGCACGGCGCACACGTTGGGAGCGGTATCGCATCCTGCGCTGTATCCAACGTTGAACCCGCTGGATAGCCTGACGCGTGAGGATAAAATTGCGCTGTTGCAGCGTGCCGACACGGTCGCGCGTGCCGCGGATGCGCGGGTGCAGGAAGTGTCTGCCAGCCTGACTGGCGTGTATGAGCTGGTGCTGGTGGCGGCGACGGACGGCACGCTGGCGGCGGATGTGCGCCCGTTAGTCCGTTTGTCGATCAGCGTGCTGGTCGAAGCCGAGGGCAAACGTGAACGCGGCTCCAGCGGCGGCGGCCTGCGTGGCGGCTATGACTATTTCTGGGAAGTGACTGACGGTGAAGCGCGCGTTGACGCTTGGGCAAAAGAAGCGGTGCGTATGGCGTTGGTTAACCTGTCAGCGGTGTCTGCACCCGCAGGACCGATGCCTGTGGTACTGGGTGCAGGCTGGCCGGGGGTCCTGCTGCATGAAGCGGTAGGCCACGGTCTGGAAGGCGACTTTAACCGTCGTGGTACGTCAGTGTTCAGCGGACAGATGGGGAAACTCGTCGCATCAGAGCTGTGCACAGTGGTGGATGATGGCACATTGAGCGGACGCCGTGGCTCCCTCTCTATGGACGATGAGGGCGTTCCGGGGCAGTATAACATCCTGATTGAAAACGGTATTCTGAAAGGCTATATGCAGGACAAGATGAACGCGCGTCTGAGGGGTGTTGCGCCAACGGGCAATGGTCGCCGTGAATCTTATGCGCATTTACCGATGCCACGTATGACGAACACCTACATGCTGGCCGGGAAATCCACGCCGGAAGAGATTATCTCCAGCGTGGAATATGGCCTGTATGCGCCAAACTTTGGCGGTGGTCAGGTTGATATCACCTCTGGCAAGTTCGTTTTCTCGACATCTGAAGCATACCTGATCGAAAAAGGTCAAATCACCACGCCAGTCAAAGGTGCAACGCTAATTGGTTCCGGCATTGAAGCGATGCAGCAGATCTCCATGGTCGGTAACGATCTGGCGCTGGATAAAGGCGTCGGCGTGTGTGGCAAAGAAGGGCAAAGCTTGCCAGTCGGCGTTGGTCAGCCTACGCTGAAGCTGGAAAGCCTGACCGTTGGTGGTACCGCGTAATTTGCTCTGACTTCCCTTTAAAACCGCGCCTTATGAGCGCGGTTTTTCTTCCTTGTTATGCTTTTGCCGATAGCCTTGATATGTCAGGGCGACGTTTTTGAAGTATTCCGTCATGTAGTTAATGCAGACCTGTACTTTCAGCGGCAGATTGTCTTTGCGGGTGTAGAGCGCGTAGACCGGACGCGGGTCAGAGTGATAGCGGTTAAACAGGATTTCGATTTCGCCACGATGGATTTCGTCCACGACCCACATGAGCGGAACGTACGCGATACCCGCGCCAGCCTTGAGCCAACGTACCAGCGTTTGCGGATCGTTAGTGACAAAGCGCCCCTGTGGTGTGACGCGGGTTGAAATGCCTTCCGGGGCGATCAGCTCAAATTCGCTGTCGAGCCGCACGCTGTATTCCAGCCAGGAAAAATTCACCATATCTGCCGGTTTATCTGGCGTACCGTGTTGTGCCAGATAACTTTTTGCAGCACAGACGACCATGGGCATCGAGCCTAAGCGTTTCGAGAACAGGCTGGAATCCTGTAATGCGCCGACGCGGATAACGATATCCAGCCCGTCGGCAATCAGGTCGGGAGCGGGAATCCCCGTAACCAGATTGACGGACAAGCCGGGATATTCCTTCAGCATCTCGGCAGTCATGGTGGACAAGACATTTTGCGCCATTGTGGAAGAACTGCCGATGCGCAGTGTGCCGATTGGCGTATTGTTGAAGGCGTAAAGCTGCTCATGAACCTCATGAGCCTCATGCAGCATGCGGCGACAGCCGTGATAGTAAATTTTCCCCGCTTCCGTCAGCCCAATGCTGCGTGTGCTGCGGTTCAGCAGCTTAATCTGTAGTTCATCTTCAAGCTTAGTGACGGTCTGGCTGACGGCGGATACGCTCATCTGCAACTGGCGAGCGGCGGCGGTAAATGAACCAAATTCCACCACGCGGGCAAACACCGACATACTCTTTAGTCTTTCCATTATTCACTCTGACTTAAAAGTGATTTAGATCACACTATGTAGATAAGGTGATAATAAGCATCCATAATATAGCCTATCCGGTGGTGCTGAGTGGAACATTATCCGCCATCGTCCAAGCGGCAGCGTTGCCTGAAGGTGAAAGCGAACAGACATCGCCCTTGCGGTCGTTCATGATTGTTCATCGCTTAGCGCTACCCAATGATTGTGTTTATTTACCCAATGTAGATCGTGCGCTGATTTCCCATCGTTATTCATCCGTTTAACGCTATCTCATTTGTTGGTTTCCAGCCTGCGAGATGAGGCGCTTTTGTCTATGCTGAATGTCAGCATCAGACGACATCATTTACCATCCGGTAGCGAACCTTCGCGCTACCGCTATCTAACAGAAAAAAGGAAAAGAGGATGAGTTCACTCCCAGTTATGGTGCTGTTCGGGCTGTCATTTCCCCCCGTATTTTTTGTCTTGCTGGTGTCATTGACCCTGTTTTTTGTCGTGAACCGCCTGCTGCAACCGACGGGTATCTATGACTTCGTCTGGCATCCGGCGCTGTTTAACAGCGCGTTGTTCTGCTGTTTGTTCTATTTACTCTTCCGTTACGGTCTGTGAGGCGTCTGTGAAAGCGTTCTTTTTAACCTTGTTTAGACAGCAGGCCGTGCTGATCAAAAAACTGAGCCGCGTGGTCATTACGCTGGTGATTGTGCTGTGTGCGATTGTCGCCATTTTCCGTGTCTGGGCGTTTTATACCGAATCACCCTGGACGCGCGATGCCAAATTTACGGCGGATGTTGTTGCAATCGCACCGGATGTCAGTGGGTTGTTGAGCGATGTTCGCGTCACGGACAATCAACGGGTGAACAAAGGTGATGTGCTGTTTGTCATCGACCAGCCGCGCTACCATCAGGCCGTGGCGCTGGCGGAAGCCGATGTCGCCTATTATCAGGCGCTGGTGACGGAAAAACGCCGGGAATCAGAGCGTCGTGCGCGCCTGGGCGTCAGTGCGATGTCGCAGGAAAATATCGATCAGTCCAGTAATGCCCTGGAAACGGCGACGCACCAGCTTGCGAAAGCACAGGCAGTGTTGTCACTGGCGCAACTGGAGTTGGATCGTACCGTAGTGCGTGCCCCTGCTGACGGCTGGGTGACCAACCTGCATGTGCAGAGCGGCGAGTTCATCGAGCGCGGTAATACGGTGGTGGCGCTGGTGAAGAAAGATTCATTTTATCTGCTGGCGTACATGGAAGAGACCAAACTTGAAGGGGTTCGCCGCGGCTACCGTGTGGAAATCACCCCACTGGGCAGTGAAAAGATATTTTATGGCACGGTCGATAGCGTGGCAGCGGGCGTGAATAACAGCAGCAGTAGCGCAAACAATAAAGGCCTGGCGAATGTGGATTCCAATCTGGAGTGGGTGCGTCTGGCGCAGCGTGTGCCGGTAAAAATTCGTCTCGATCGCCAACTGGGCGACCTCTATCCGGCTGGCACCACGGCAACCGTAGTGATCACCGGCGAACAGGTTAATAATGACAAAAAGCCGTCGCCGCTCATCCGTCTCCTTTATCACCTGCGTGAGTTTGGTTAAGTGAGGCGATGATGAAAACCTCGTCGTTGACAGGAGCCGTGTTCTTTACGACACCAGAGTTTGCGCGCTTGCGCTTTGCTTTCAAACTGAGCTTTGCGATTGTGCTGTCCCTGTTTCTAGGGTTCCACCTCCAGTTGGAAACCCCGCGCTGGTCGGTGCTGACGGCGGCGATTGTCGCTGCCGGTCCAGCCTTCGCCGCAGGCGGTGAGCCGTTTTCCGGCGCAATTCGCCATCGTGGTATTTTGCGTATTATTGGCACCTTTATCGGCTGTATCGGTGCACTGATTATCATTATTGCCACCGTTCGTGCACCTGTTGTGATGTTGATGCTGTGCTGTATTTGGGCGGGCCTCTGCACTTGGGTTTCCTCACTGGTTAAAGTCGAAAATGCTTATATGTTCGGGCTGGCGGGTTACACCACGCTGATTATTATTGTGTCGACGCAGGGAACGCCGCTGCTGACGCCGCAGTTTGCCGTGGAACGCTGTAGCGAGATTGTGCTGGGGATTTTCTGTGCCATTCTGGCTGATTTACTGTTCTCGCCACGCTCGATCAAGCAGGACGTTGACCGCAGTATGAGCGAACTGCTGGTGGATCAATATCGGTTACTGCAACTCAGCATGAACAGCGCGGAGAAAGAAGCCATCGATGCAGCATGGCACGCGCTGGTGCGTAAAACGACCGCGCTAAACGACATGCACAACAGCCTGATGCTGGAATCCTCGCGCTGGCAGAACAGTAACCGCCGCTTAACGTCGCTGCATACGCAATCCCTCACGATGATTACACAGGCATGTGAAACCTACCTGATGTTGCAGGATGCCCCGACTCCCGTAAAAAGCAGCCTGAAACTGGTGTTGGATCAGCCCGTTGAGTCGTTTCGCGATGTGCATTGCCGTGTGAAAGCATTACGCCATCTGATTGTGGCTGACAGCCGTAATGTGCCGCCTACGCTGGTTAGCTGGTTGGGGGCGGCGACGCGCTATTTGCTGTTAGCGAAAGGCGTGCATACGAACGGGCGTATCACGACGATGGAAGCCGATGTGCTAAACAGCGATGTGGAAATTAAAGCGCCATCAGCCGAAACCCATCATGCGATGATCAATGGGTTACGTACTGGCGTGGCGACCGCGCTGGGTTGCCTATTCTGGTTGAGCACTGGCTGGACTTCTGGCAGCGTGTGCATGGTGATGATTGCGGTGGTGACATCGCTTGCCATACGTTTGCCGAATCCGCTGATGGTGACGAAGGATTTTCTTTTCGGGACGATCTACGCGCTGCCGCTGGGTGCGCTGATGTTCATGTTTATTATGCCCTCAACACAGCAAAGTATGCTGCTGCTGTGCCTGAGTCTGGGTGCCATGGCATTTTTACTCGGGATTGAAGTACAAAAACGCCGGCTTGGTTCGCTGGGGGCATTAGCCAGTACGATCAATATATTGGTGCTGGATAACCCGATGACGTTCCACATCAGCCAGTTTCTGGACAGCGCGATCGGCCAGATCATCGGCTGTTTTCTGGCGCTGATGGTGATCCTGCTGATCCGGGATAACACTAAGGCGCATACGGGGAGAACCCTGCTGAACCGCTTTGTATATGGTGCAGTCTCGGCGCTGACGACTAACACGGCGCGGCGCAAGGAAAACCATCTGCCTGCGCTGTACCAACAGCTGTTCCTGCTGCTGAACCGCTTCCCTGACGATATTGCCAAGTATCGTCTCGCACTATGGCTGATCATCATGCACCAGCGCCTGAGAACGCTGGATATTCCGCAAAACGCCGCGCTGTCTGCCTTTCATCGTCAGATTCGTGCAACGGCAGAGCAGGTGATTTTGGCTCGACGTGATAGCACGCGCAGTCGCTATTTCACGCAACTGCTAGACGAGCTTGAACGCTATCAGCAGATGCTGACGGAACAGCAGCTTCCCCCGAGTGTGACCGCGCCAGTGGGACGATTGACCGGGATCTTACGTGATTATCAGCATGCGCTGAGCAATTAGTTCTCAGTGGACGGGCAGAGCGGCAACACTAACGATTAATCCGAGAGTGCCGCAGGCCACGTCCATCACTTCTATACTGAATTATCTATAGCTTCCCTTATAACGTCATGGGATATGACTCTTTTCAGGAGGTAAAACGATGTCAGGATACCATTTGCAGGATCATGAACTGTTTAAAACGGGCTACTTTGTTGCGGGAAAATGGCAGCAGGGCGGAACCACCTTTGAGGTGGTGAACCCAGCGACGGGTAAGCCTATTGCCCGTGTGGCGAAAGCAGGAAAGAAAGAGACGCAGGCGGCGATTGACGCTGCCTATGCCGCCTTTCCTGCCTGGAAGCGTAAAACCGCGAAGGAACGTTCTGACATTCTGTATCGCTGGTACGAGCTGATTCTGGAGAATAAGCGCTATCTGGCGGAGTTGATGACCGCTGAACAGGGTAAACCAGTACAGGAAGCTGAAGGTGAAGTCGTCTACGCGGCGAATTTCATTCAGTGGTTTGCTGAGCAGGGAAAACGGGCTAATGGTGAAGTTATTCCGCCTGCTAAGCCTGGATCGAAGATCTATGCCACGCGTGAACCCGTTGGGGTCGTTGTTGCCATTACACCGTGGAATTTTCCGCTGGCGATGCTGACGCGTAAGCTGGGGCCGGCGCTGGCCGCAGGGTGTACTGGCGTCATTAAACCTGCGAACAACACGCCGCTGTCGGCGTTTGCGTTATTGGCGTTGGCACAGCAGGCGGGTGTGCCGGATGGTGTACTTAACGGCGTGGCGGGTGATACGCAAGCGATCAGCGATACCGTCATGGCAAGCGATAAAGTGCGCAAAATTTCCTTCACCGGCTCAACGGCGGTAGGGAAAACGCTGGTGCGCAACGCCGCGGACACGATGAAGAAAGTGTCGATGGAACTGGGCGGGAACGCGCCTTACATTGTGTTTGACGATGCGGATATTCAGGCCGCAGTGAAAGGCGCGATGGCTAACCGTTTCCGTAACGCGGGTCAGGTTTGTGTCAGTGCCAACCGGTTTTATATTCAGGACGGCGTTTACGATGAATTTGTCTCTCTGCTCGCGGAAGAAGTGAAAAAACTGAAGGTCGGCAACGGTATGGATGACGGCGTTGTGCTGGGTCCGCTAATTGATGATGCCGCTGTCGAGAAAGTGGAAAAGCACGTTAATGACGCGGTGGAAAAAGGCGGCAAAACGCTTGTCGGTGGCAAACGGCACAAGTTGGGCCATAGCTTCTTTGAGCCGACGGTGATTGTTGATGCCAACGAAGCGATGCTGCTGGCGCAGGAAGAAACCTTTGGTCCGGTCGCCCCGTGTTTCCGTTTCAAAACGGAAGAAGAGGTGATTGAGCGCGCCAATAATACGCCGTTTGGTCTGGCGGCTTACTTCTACAGCCAGAATTTACAGCGTGTGTTCCGTGTGGCAGAAGCGTTGGAGAGCGGCATGATTGGTATTAACGAATGCGCGGTTTCAACCGAATTGGCACCGTTTGGTGGTGTGAAAGAGTCGGGATTAGGTCGCGAGGGCTCGGTTCTGGGTCTGGACGAGTTTCTGGAAGTGAAAACCTGGCATCTGGGCGGATTGTAATGTGAATGAATCGTGCGAGCTGAAGTAATCAGCGTCCGAAGCCAGTAATGTGCGGGATGAATGAGGGCGACTCCTCATCCCGCACTTGCCATTAGTCTGTGGTTTCTGCCAGTTCGCGCAGATATTGGAAGATCTGGCGGGCGGATTTCGGCGGTTTGTTCGCCGCTTTCTCTTTCTGCGCATTGCGCACCAGAGAACGCAACTGCTGACGGTCTGCATGGGGATACAGCGCCAGAACATCGGGAACCACATCGTCACCCTCGGCAATCAGACGATCGCGCAGTTGTTCCAGTTTGTGGAACAATGCCACCTGCTGATTATGACGGTTGTTCAGCTTATCCAGTGCGGTTTGGATCGGCTCTGGATCGCGGGCGCGCAGCATTTTACCAATCAGCTGTAGCTGACGGCGACGGCCTTCTTTCTTGATCCGCTGCGCCAGTTCCACCGCTGCACGCAGATCGTCGTCCAGTGGGATCTTCTCCAGGGCATTTTTACCCAGATCGACCAGTTCCGCGCCGAGATCTTTCAGGGCTTCGGCATCGCGTTTTATTTCGCTTTTGCTGACCCAGATAATTTCATCATCTTCGTCGTCTTCCTGATTATCCGGGACGTCATTCAGCCAGTCTTCGGGTTTTTGTTTCATGGTTGGCTCCTAAAAGTGTCCAGGAGCAATTCGTAACGCGACGAGAGCGGCTCCGGGATGGTGAACAGCGTGCCCACCAGAAAAAAGAGGCTGATACTAACAGGTTTGGGCTTTGTGCGAAATTGTCCGTAGATCCTGTTAGACTAGAAAGCATTATGCTACACCATATTATGCTCGTTTTTGAGCATGACTCCTATCTTGCTAATCGTGGGATGATGGTGAGCTTTCTTCCACTCATTATGGCAGAACAATGACGATAACTACTCAGGTTGCAGAGCAGCGTAAAGCGCTGGAACTCGCAGTTGCTCAGGCGCTGGAACTGGCGCGTGCCGCCTCGGATGCGGCAGAAGTCGCGGTGTCAAAAACGACGGGCATTAGTGTCAGCACCCGTTATGGTGAGGTTGAAAATGTTGAATTCAATAGCGATGGCGCGTTGGGTATTACGGTTTATCACCAACAGCGTAAAGGCAGCGCATCGTCTACCGATCTTAGCCCGGATGCGATAGCCCGTACCGTACAGGCCGCACTGGATATTGCTCGTTATACTTCTGTCGATCCTTTTGCTGGCCCGGCGGATCGCGATCTTCTGGCGTTTGACGCGCCGGATCTGGATCTATTCCATCCGACCGAGTTGGATGCGGATCGCGGCATTGAATTAGCGGCTCGCGCAGAACAGGCGGCGTTACAGGCTGACAAGCGCATTACCAACACCGAAGGCGGCAGCTTTAACAGCCACTATGGCGTGAAGGTGTTCGGCAATAGCCATGGCCTGTTGAAAAGCTATTGTTCCAGCCGTCATTCCATGTCCAGCTGTGTGATTGCCGAAGTGAATAGCGATATGGAGAGGGATTATGCTTATACCGTTGGCCGTGCGCTGGATGATTTGCGCAGCCCGGAGTGGGTGGGCGAAGAGTGCGCCCGCCGCACGTTATCCCGCCTGTCACCGCGTAAGCTGCCAACCATGCAGGCACCAGTGATGTTTTCTGCGGAAGTGGCGACGGGTCTGTTTGGTCATTTGGTTGGCGCTATCAGCGGTGGCAGCGTTTATCGTAAATCGACCTTTCTGCTGGATAAACTCGGTCAGCAGATTCTGCCAGAGTGGTTGACGATAGAGGAACAGCCGCACTTGCTTAAAGGGCTGGCGTCTACGCCGTTCGACAGCGAAGGCGTACGGACGCAGGCGCGTGAAATTGTGAAAGCGGGCGTGCTGCAAACTTGGCTGCTGACGAGCTACTCCGCACGCAAGCTGGGGATGAAAAGCACCGGCCACGCGGGGGGGATTCATAACTGGCGGATTGCCGGACAGGGCCTGGATTTTAACGGCATGCTGAAACAGATGGGCAAAGGCCTGCTGGTGACCGAACTGATGGGACAGGGGGTGAGCGGTGTGACGGGCGATTATTCCCGTGGGGCATCCGGCTTCTGGGTCGAAAACGGTGAAATTCAGTATCCGGTCAGCGAGATTACGATCGCGGGTAACCTGAAGGACATGCTGCGTAATATTGTGACGGTGGGGAACGATATCGAAACCCGGAGCAATATCCAGTGTGGTTCCGTGCTGTTGCCTGACATGAAGATCGCAGGGGAATAAGATGGCTTTCGCTGAGTAACCGTCGCCGTCGGCGGTGTCCGACGGCTGTTACTCTATGCCAATAGTGGGCATCGTACCCGCTAATTTAGCGGTGGTACTCACCTGCGGCTTCAGGCTGATAGAGTAGTTCGAGTACTTCAATTCGTGTTTCTTCACCGTTTGGCAACTGCCAGGTGATCGAATTTCCCACATGCATTCCCAATAGTGCCGCACCCAGCGGAGCCATCACCGACAGCGGTTCTTGACTGTCTTTCACTGAGGCCGGATAAACCAGCGTGCGGATGTGCTCTTCGTTGGTATTCAGATCGCGGAAACGCACCCGACTATTCATGGTGACGACATGTGAGGGAATCGATGCCGAAGGCAGAATGTCCGCCCGATCCAGTTCATCATTCAACGCCTGTGCGATATCGCTGTCCGCAAAGGCGGGCTGCTCCAATAACATATCCAGACGTTCTGCATCCAATTCACTGATTGTCAGGTTAGGTTTCGTCATACTCCTCTCCAGTTGGTATTTTCAGATGGTATAAAAATAACCCCCCGCGCCCAAAGGAACGGGGGTATAAGAAAATATTATGATTTATGCAGATAGATAGTAGGAGGTTCGGGGAGGAAAGTGAAGCGATCCTTGTCACGAAGGCTGGCAACTAGCCTGCTAAGGAAATCGCTAGTCTTCGTCGAACCCAGCTTCGAACAGCCCGATGACGGCGGCAAGCGCCTGGATTTCATCTAGGCCAGTGGCTTCGACCTCGATGAGTCGCCCTTTGGCGGAGTCCAGCATCAGCATGGCAATTACGCTGCTGGCTTCGGCTTCGGTGCCGCTGTCATTACGCAGTATGACTTCTGCATCAAAGCTCTGCACCAGTTCGAATAACTTCATGGCTGGGCGAGCGTGCATGCCCAGCTTGTTTTTGATTTCAACCGTTTGCCGGACTGTCATGGGGTACCTGGCTGTACTGGTTTGCCGATGATTACGACGGTTTACGCTTTTCCAGCGTGCGGTGGCGCGACTGGACGTTCTTGCCGCGAGAGCGGAAATAGTCTGCCAACTGCTCGGCGACATAGACGGAACGGTGTTTACCGCCGGTACAGCCAATCGCGACAGTCAGATAACTGCGGTTATTGGTTTCCAGCATGGGCAGCCACAGTTCCAGATAGCTACGGGTCTGGTAGATGAAATTGTGAACTTCGGTATGCCTGTCGAGGAAAGACGCGACGGGCTTATCCAGACCGGTCATCGGACGCAGCTTCGGATCCCAGTGCGGGTTCGGCAAGAAACGCACGTCAAAGACGTAATCCGCATCGATAGGGATGCCGTGCTTGAAGCCGAACGACTCGAACACCATCGTAAGCTCGCGTTCTCGCTTGCCGAGCAAACGGGTACGCAGCATCTCGGCCAGTTCATGTACTGACATCTCTGAGGTGTCGATAATCAGATCGGCGCGTGAACGCAGTGGTTCCAGCAGGTCGCTTTCTTCATCAATGGCACTTTCCAGCGACAGATTCTTACTGGAGAGCGGATGCAGGCGACGGGTATCGCTATAACGACGGATTAATGTATTGCGGTCGGCATCCAGAAACAACAGTTGAGGCGAGAAGCTTGGCGGCAGTTGCTCCATGGCATGCTCGAAGATCTCTGGCGATTCTGGCATATTGCGCACGTCAATGCTGACCGCTGCGGAAATGTTACGTGCCGCAAGCGTATTAGCCAGCTCTGGCAGCAGAACCACAGGCAGGTTATCTACGCAGTAGAACCCCATATCTTCCAGTGCGCGCAGGGCGACAGATTTCCCTGAACCTGAACGACCACTGACAATCATCAGCACCATCTGACGACTCCCCTCTGGCAACGTGATGGCGAATTCTCATTGCCACTGTTTTTATAAAAAAGTGATGTATAGCTAAAAAAATGACGGCTTCGCGTATGGATTGCAAGCATTCTCTGAACCCACCGGGAATAGCTCGTCATCGTGAGCATGACGATCGTCTGGCTTAACCGGCTTCCGTCATAATCTGGTACAGCTCTTCATCGCTTTGCGCCGCACGCAGGCGTCGGCAAACCGTTTTATCCGCCAGCCGCTTGGCGACAAGCGACAGGGTATGCAAATGGGTTTTACATTGTTCCGCCGGAACCAGCAAGGCAAAAAGCAGATCAACGGCCTGATTATCAATAGCATCGAAAGCGATCGGTTGCTCTAACTGGATGAAAACACCGATGGCACCCAACGCATTATCATCTTCCAGCTTGCCGTGAGGAATGGCAATGCCGCCGCCGATTCCTGTGCTGCCCATCCGCTCCCGGGTCAGGATGGCATCAAAGATAATCTGCGAAGGAATGTTAAGCTGCCTGGCGGCCAGCTCACTGATAATTTCCAACGCCCGTTTCTTGCTCTGGCAGTGGACGGTACTTCGGGTGCACTCAGGACGTAATACGGTGCTGAGTTGCAATACGGGATCGTGGTTCATTTTATTTTCACTTAACAACGCTTTCACTTCTGGTGATCCCGACCCATCCGATGGATGGGCCGAGTTTGTTCCCTTGCTAAACGGCAAGGGAGAAAATTAGTGCTGCTTGAGTTTATCTTTATGCTTATTGAGCTGTCTCGCCAGCTTATCAATCAATAAATCTATCGCGGCGTACATATCTTCCGCTTCTGAGGTTGCATGCAGCTCGCCACCATTAACGTGGATCGTGGCTTCGGCAATTTGCTGAACTTTTTCCACTCTCAATACCACATTGACCTGATTAATCCGGTCAAAATACTGCTCTAACTTGGCAAACTTGCCATTCACAAAATCACGCAGCGGTTCAGTGATTTCGATGTGGTGTCCGGTAATGTTGAGCTGCATAGTGTCTTCCTTCTCTGTTGAGATCAAATCAGTTGTTTACGCTGATTTGATGGTGGGATAGATAAAGACTCTCGGTATTTTGCGACGGTACGGCGCGCCACGATGATGCCCTGCTCGGAGAGCAGTGCGGTAAGCTTACTATCGCTTAGTGGCTTGGCGGGATTTTCCGCCGCAATCAGCTTCTTCACCAGCGCGCGAATTGCCGTTGACGACGCTTCTCCGCCGCTGTCGGTATTCACATGACTTGAGAAGAAATATTTTAGTTCAAAAATGCCGCGCGGACTGTGCAGGAACTTCTGTGTCGTCACGCGTGAGATGGTGGATTCATGCATATCCACCGCCTGCGCGATATCTGCCAGCACCATGGGTTTCATGAATTCTTCACCTTGCTCGAAGAAATCCTGCTGCTGCTCGACGATGCAGCGGGTCACTTTCAGCAGTGTGTCGTTGCGGCTTTCGAGACTCTTGATGAGCCAGCGCGCCTCTTGCAGATTACTGCGGATAAATTGCCCATCGCTGTCGTTGCGTGCGCTGTTGCCCAGTGCCGCATACTGCTGGTTAATCTGTAGACGGGGAATGCTGTCAGTGTTGAGTTCTACGGCCCAGATACCCTGGACTTTGCGTACGAGCACGTCAGGGATCACGTATTCGGATTCGCCGGTGTTGATCGACTGCCCTGGACGCGGATCGAGTGACTGGATTAGCGCCAGCGCTTCTTTCAGCACGTCTTCTTTCAGACGCGTGACGCGGATCAGGCTACGGAAGTCATGGTTGGCTAACAGATCGAGATGATCGCTGACGATCAGGCGGGCTTCATCCAGACGCGGCGTGCTGTCGGCGAACTGGGAAAGCTGCACCAGCAGACAATCACGCAGATCGCGAGCGGCGACGCCAACAGGATCAAAGCGCTGCACGCGTTTGAGTACGGCTTCGACTTCTTCCAGCGTTACGTCGTCGTCACCGATGCTGTCAAGAATGTCCTCCAGCGGCACGGTCAGGTAGCCGGTGTTATCCACGGCATCGACGATAGAGGTCGCGATGGCGGAATCGGTGTCTGAAAACGGCGTTAGTTCAACCTGCCACATCAGGTAATCCTGAAGTGTTTGCGTAGTTTCGCCTTGATAAATCGGCAGTTCTTCATCGCGATAGTCGGTGCCAGTGCCCGACGGTGTGCCTGCGGAGTAAACCTCATCCCAGGTGGCATCGATCGGCAGTTCTTCCGGCATATCCCTTTGCTCAAGGGCTTCGCCGGTATCCAGTGAATCGCTGTCTGCCTTTTCAAATGACTCGATTTCGTCGTGCTGATCCGTTTGTTCAAGCAACGGATTGCTTTCCAGCGCCTGTTGAATTTCCTGTTGCAATTCAAGCGTGGACAGTTGCAACAGGCGGATAGCCTGTTGGAGCTGTGGAGTCATGGCCAGTTGCTGGCTAAGCCTGAGTTGCAAACCTTGCTTCATAAATCGCGCTAACGTCCCATAAGTGCTGCAAAGAGAAAATATTACCCTATCAGAGTCGGAAGCCTTCGCCCAGATAGACACGTTTCACCTGTTCATTGGCCAGAATATCGGCCGGTGAACCGTGGGCGATCAGATTGCCCTGACTCACGATGTAGGCTCGTTCACAGACATCAAGCGTTTCGCGGACGTTATGATCGGTAATCAACACGCCAAGCCCGCTGTCACGCAGATGCTCAATGATTTTTTTAATATCCAGTACGGAGATCGGGTCTACGCCCGCAAACGGTTCATCCAGCAGGATGAACTTCGGATTTGCCGCCAGCGCACGTGCAATCTCTACGCGGCGTCTTTCCCCACCAGACAGCGATTGTCCCAGACTATCGCGCAAATGAATAATATGGAATTCTTCCATTAACTCATTGGCACGATCTTCCTGCTGCTCAGTCGTCAGATCTTTACGAATCTGTAATACTGCCATCAGGTTGTCATAGACGCTTAAGCGACGAAAAATAGAGGCTTCCTGCGGTAGGTAGCCGATGCCGCGTAGTGCGCGTTCGTGCAGGGGAAGCAGGCTGATGTCGTCATCGTCAATGACAATGCGTCCTTCGTCACGCGGGACGATACCCACTACCATGTAGAACGTGGTCGTTTTACCGGCACCGTTCGGCCCGAGCAGGCCGACGATTTCACCAGAATTGACGGTGAGGCTGACGTTTTCGACGACCTTACGGCCTTTGTACGCCTTGGCCAGATTTTCTGCGGTTAATGTTGCCATAACTTATTCAGTGACCCGTGGTTGCGGTTGTTGAGAACGAGAAGGCTGGCTCTTGTTCTCTTTCTCCTGAAGCTGAGAGGGAACCAACACCGTCGTCACGCGTTTTCCTTTTTCGCTGGTCGCTTCCATCTGCTGTTGTTTCACCAGATAGGTGATGCGATCGCCTTTTACATTGCTGTCCTGTTGTTCCAGATAGGCATCACCTGTCAGTACCAGAAAATCTTTGGCCAGCTCGTAGCGGATTTTCTGCGCGTGACCTTTTACCGGTTTGCCGTTGTCCTGCATCTGGTAGAAGGTCACGGGGTTGCCGTAACCTTCTACCACTTCACTGCCTTGCGTGCCCTGTGGGCGTGTTACGACAACCTTGTCGGCTTTCACTTCAATCGTCCCTTGCTTCACGACAACATTGCCTGTGAATGTCACCGTATTGCCCTGCATGTCCAGAGACTGCTGTGCGGAATCAATGCGAATAGGTTGGTTGCTATCGCCCGTGACGGCGAAGGCGGAAACGCTGACGGCGAACAGCGAACTGGCGATCAGGGTGTTACGCATCAGGTTATTGGTTTTGGATTTCATAAGAGGTTTTTACCTTTTCGATCAACTCGGCCGTTTTGTTACGCAGATTTCCGCGCATTTTCATTCCGCTTGAGGTAAAGCTGGTGCCGTACAGGGTGACTTCATCATCGGACGAAACGTCCTGCGTCACCAGATTCACCTGGGCATTATTCGTTGTGATGCGCTGAAGTTGTGCGTCTTTCGTCAGGCTATTTACCTCGACGTGACCGTACAGATAGAGCATCTTGTCTTTTGTCAGCTTGGCGCGGTCTGCGCGTACTGACCAGGTTGCTGTTCCCTGTTCGTTGAACAATGTGGCAACGGGGGCGGTAAACCAACTTAACTGCTCGTCGTTGAAATACTCTGCTTTGTCTGAAATCAGTCTGTAGCTCAGTTTGCCCGCGGGGCTGTATACCTGTGTGTTGGTTTTTTCGCTGGTATAAACCGGCACCGCAGGGTCGTTTGCATCCGGTGCCGCTACGGTGTCGTCATCGGCAATATTCCAGCCGATGAGGATAAGTACCAACAGCGCCAGAAAAGCGGTGAGCCAACGCTTGGTTTTACTCATATTGACAACCCTTTGGCATGCTCCAGCTTGTCTTGCGAGAACAGAATCAAATCACACAACTCACGTACGGCGCCGCGGCCTCCCGCAATGCGGGTGACATAATCTGCGAGTGGTAACAACAGCGGGTGAGCATCAGCCACGGCAACGCTCAACCCGACCTGCGCCATCACCGGCCAGTCGATCATATCGTCGCCGATATACGCGACCTGATTTGCCGTTACGGAGAGTTTATCCAACAGATCGTTGAAGGCCAAAACCTTATCCGATTGCCCCTGATAAAGATGGTCAATACCCAGCGTTTTACACCGATCTTCCAGCAGTTTTGCTGAACGTCCGGTGATGATGGCTAACTCAATGCCAGACGTCAGCAAACAGCGAATGCCATAACCGTCACGGACGTTAAAGGCTTTCAGCTCTTCGCCGTGGTTGCCCATGTAAATCAGACCATCAGACATCACGCCGTCAACGTCGCAGATTAACAGGCGAATTTCACGGGCTTTATCCAGTACCTGTTGATCGACAGGCCCATAGCAGGTATCGGTTTGCGCCCTGACTTCACTCATTCACAATTATCCTTTCTTTTTAAACCACGCCAGCCCGCAACATATCGTGCATATGGATAATACCGACCAGACGATCGTTTTCTGCCACCAGCAACGAGGTGATGTGGCGTGACTGCATCAGGTTAAGTGCATCCACCGCCAGCGTTTGCGGTGCGACCCGGATGCCGCCCGCGGTCATCACATCAGCAATGCGCGCGCTGTTCAAGTCAATATTCATGTCGAAGATGCGGCGTAGGTCACCATCGGTAAAGATGCCCTGAATTTTCATATCCGCCTCGCAGATTACCGTCATACCCAGATTTTTGCGCGTAATTTCCACCAGCGCATCACGCAGTGAAGCATCGTGTGAGACATGTGGAATCTCGTCGCCTGAATGCATGATATCGCTGACGCGCAGTAAAAGTTTGCGGCCAAGTGCGCCACCAGGGTGAGAAAGGGCAAAATCTTCGGCGGTAAAGCCACGCGCCTGTAGCAAAGCCACGGCCAGCGCATCGCCCATGACCAGCGTCGCAGTGGTGCTGGAGGTGGGCGCCAGACCGAGCGGGCAGGCTTCCTGCGGGACGTGGACGCACAGGTGAATATCTGCTGCCTTACCCATCGTACTTTCCGGCGCACTGGTCATGCAGATCAGGAACACTTTCTGGCGTTTCAAAACGGGAATCAGCGACAGAATTTCATGGGACTCGCCAGAGTTGGAAATAGCGATCACGATATCGTGCGGCGTCACCATACCGAGGTCACCGTGGCTGGCTTCGCCCGGATGAACAAAAAAAGCGGGCGTGCCGGTACTGGCGAAGGTCGCGGCCATCTTGCAGCCAATGTGGCCGGATTTACCCATTCCCATTACCACGACTTTGCCCTGGCAATGGAATATCTTTTTACAGGCGAGGGTAAAATTATCATCAATGTACTGATCTAATTGCGCAAGCCCATCGCGCTCGATACTCAATACCTGTTTGCCCGCCTGCTGGAAGTCGAAATCGGTCGGTAGTTCGTGAGCCTTTTGTAATTGAGGGACGGCTGGCGAACCATGATCGGATAGTGCACGGTCAGACTGCTGTTTTAGATGAGCATCTTGTTCAAACTGTGACATACCAATAGTCCTGATTATGATGAAAAACGGAATATATTCTTAGGAAAAACTGAACGACTTATGAAAAACAAAACAGGGTCGTCAGATAGGCGATAAAGGCGCAGCATAATAATGCGCTTGCGCTCTGTCCTATACGGCGTTTTTTACTGAGGCACAGCGCGGTTAACAGCACGCTTGCCGCCAGCATGACCCAATAGTCGCGTTGAAAAACCTGAGGATTCAGTGCGCCCGGCGAGAGCAGGGCGGGGACGCCCAACACAATCGCGATATTAAAAATGTTCGAGCCAATTAGGTTGCCCAGCGCAATATCATCTTCTTTCTTCAACGTTCCGACGATGGCGGTCGCCAGTTCAGGCAGGCTAGTGCCGATCGCCAATATCGTCAGCCCGATGGTCAATTCACTGACGTCGAAGTAGCGTGCAATGACGGTAGCGTTATCCACCACCATCCGGGCAGCCATGGGTAAAATAATCATGCCGAGAATCAGCCACAGCACGGCAACCATCTGATTGCTGTCGTCCTGCGGAAGTTCCGCCAGCTGTTCGCGGGTCAGGCTATCGCCGCCTTCTCGCTGCGCCTGTTGCGCCATGCGCAGTATCAACACCAGACACAGAACGGCGGCGAAGAGCAGCATCATGCCGTCAGCACGGCTCAGGTAGCTATCATGCAGTAAAACGCCACACAATAAAGTGACGGACAACATGAGAGGCAATTCCCGGCGCAGGATGGCTGACTGTACCGTCAGTGGCCGAATAAGCGCTGCGCTGCCGAGAATGAGTAAGATATTGGCGATATTGGAGCCCAGCACATTACCGACGGCCATATCGTTCTGATCGTTTAAGGCGGCAGTAACAGAAACGATCAGCTCGGGTAGCGAAGTACCGAAACCGACAATGGTGATGCCGATGACGAAAGGAGGTAGGCCGAGAGAACGCGCAAGCACGGCAGCGCCATAGACAAGACGGTCAGCACCGTAAACCAATAGTAGCAAACCAATGAACAAGAGTAGTGTTGCAAAAAGCATGCAGCGTCCTTTAATAGGATATAATCACAGGCTTATTGTCGAATAAGTCAGTATTTCTGGACGAATTTCGCACAAAAAGTATTTTTTGTGATGAGTGCTAATTCTGACGGTGCTTGGCGCAAAAGTAAAACCTGTCACGATAAGTAAACCCAGGTAACGGTTTATGCCGCCATTTTGGACAAGAACTTACGGTAAGTTTTTGTAAAACTTGCATCGTGATGGAAGTCAGCCGTTAGTCTGGAGTGAATGACCTATAAGCGTACTGATTGGTAAGGAATGGAAATAATGCACCATGAGGCAACTAATCTGGTTGAGATCCGGGGCCTTAGCTTTCGGCGCGGAGAGCGAGAGATCTTTACGGACATCACGCTGAATGTTCCTAAAGGCAAGGTCACCGCGATCATGGGGCCTTCCGGTATCGGTAAAACTACGCTGTTGCGCCTGATTGGCGGGCAGCTACAGCCTGACAGTGGCGAAATCTGGTTTGATGGTGAGAACATCCCGGCACTGTCGCGCAGCGAACTGTACAACGCGCGTAAGAAAATGAGCATGTTGTTTCAGTCCGGGGCGTTATTCACCGATTTGAACGTGTTTGATAATGTCGCCTGGCCGCTGCGTGAACATACTACGCTGCCGGAATCGCTGCTGCGTAGCATCGTGATGATGAAGCTGGAGGCGGTGGGACTACGTGGTGCGTCAGAACTGATGCCTGCGGAACTGTCCGGTGGTATGGCGCGGCGCGCGGCGTTGGCGAGAGCCATTGCGCTTGACCCGCAGTTGATTATGTTTGATGAGCCTTTTGTCGGTCAGGACCCGATCACGTTGGGGACACTGGTGAAGCTCATTGATGAGTTGAACCATGCATTGGGCGTGACCTGCATTGTGGTTTCTCATGATGTACCAGAGGTGATGAGCATCGCCGATTATGCGTATATTGTGGCCGACAAGCGGGTGGTGGCAGAAGGGACGGCGGATGAACTGCGGGCGAATACTGACCCGCAGGTTCGTCAGTTCCTGGATGGTATCGCTGACGGGCCTGTGCCTTTCCGTTTTCCGGCGGGTGACTATAAAACGTCGCTGCTAGGTTCAGGGGGTTAACGCAGTCATGTTATTACGGACGTTGGCGTCGCTTGGGCGTCAGGGCATCTCTGCCAGTGCCGCGTTTGGGCGCGCCGGACTGATGCTGTTCAATGCGCTGGTGGGGAAACCCGAATTCAGAAAACAGTGGCCGCTGTTGGTGAAACAGCTTTACAGCGTTGGTGTGCAGTCGCTGCTTATCATCGTGGTTTCCGGCCTGTTCATCGGCATGGTGCTGGGGTTGCAGGGTTTTATCATCCTGACGACTTACAGCGCCGAGGCCAGTTTGGGCATGATGGTGGCGCTGTCGCTGCTACGTGAGCTTGGTCCGGTAGTGACGGCGCTGTTGTTCGCCGGGCGTGCAGGTTCCGCACTGACGGCGGAAATCGGACTGATGAAGGCAACGGAACAGCTCTCCAGCATGGAAATGATGGCGGTTGACCCGCTACGTCGCGTAGTCGCACCGCGCTTCTGGGCGGGGCTAATCAGCATGCCGCTGCTGGCAATCATTTTTGTCGCCGTGGGGATCTGGGGAGGTGGGTTAGTCGGTGTTGACTGGAAAGGCATCGATAGCGGGTTCTTCTGGTCCGCGATGCAGGGCGCAGTTGACTGGAGTCACGATGTCTTGAACTGCGTGATTAAAAGTGTCGTATTTGCGATTACCGTGACATGGATTGCACTGTTTAACGGCTATGACGCGATCCCGACGTCTGAAGGGATTAGCCGTGCAACGACCCGAACCGTCGTGCACTCGTCGTTAGCGGTATTGGGATTGGATTTTGTGCTGACAGCACTGATGTTTGGGAACTGAGTCGATGCAAACAAAGAAAACTGAAGTCTGGGTTGGTGTGTTTATGTTGATCGCGCTGGCTGCCATCCTCTTTTTATGCCTGAAAGTGGCCGATCTCAAGTCGATAGGGAGTGAGTCGACGTACCGTCTGTACGCGACGTTTGACAACATTGGCGGACTGAAAGCGCGTTCCCCGATCAGAATTGGCGGCGTGGTCATTGGTCGCGTGGCGGATATTTCGCTGGACGAGAAAACGTACCTGCCGCGCGTGGCGATGGATATTCAGCAGCGCTACGATCATATTCCAGATACCAGTTCTCTGGCCATTCGTACGTCTGGTTTGCTGGGCGAACAGTATCTGGCGCTGAACATTGGATTTGAAGATGAAGAAATGGGCACGACTATCCTGAAGGATGGCGGCGTGATTCAGGACACCAAGTCAGCAATGGTACTTGAAGATCTCATCGGTCAATTCCTATATAAGAGCGGCAGCAATAGCGAAGATAATGCCGCTCAATCGGGTACGGAGCCGGGTGCCGATCCTGCGTCAACCTCTGACCACAACAACGAACCTGTTCCTTCACATCCATAAGAGGATATCTGCATGTTTAAACGTTTACTGATGGTGGCTTTACTGGTGGTTGCGCCATTAGCCAACGCGGCGGACCAAACGAACCCTTATCGTTTGATGAATGAAGCGGCGGAAAAAACATTTGATCGTTTAAAGAACGAGCAACCAAAAATTAAACAAAATCCTGACTATCTGCGTACTGTTGTACGTGAAGAACTGCTGCCGTATGTTCAGGTGAGATACGCTGGTGCGTTGGTGCTGGGGCGTTACTACAAAGACGCGACACCGGCACAGCGTGATGCCTATTTCAAAGCGTTTGAAGCCTATCTGGAGCAGGCTTACGGCCAGGCTCTGGCGATGTATAACGGGCAGACTTACCAGACCGTCCCTGAACAGCCGTTGGGCAATGCCGATATCGTTTCTATTCGCGTCACCATCATTGATAACGGCGGTCGTCCTCCGGTGCGTCTGGATTTCCAATGGCGTAAGAACAGCAAAACCGGTAACTGGCAGGCGTACGACATGATTGCCGAAGGTGTCAGTATGATCACCACGAAGCAAAATGAGTGGGCAACCATATTGCGTCAGAAAGGCGTTGATGGTCTGACTCAGCAGTTGGAGTCTTCGGCGAAGCAGACGATCACGTTGGATCAGAAAAAGTAATTTGGGTGTGAACATGGCGAACGCATTGAACTGGCAGGCGCAGGACTCCACGCTGGCGTTAACGGGCGATCTGGATCGTGAAACGCTGTTACCGTTCTGGCAACAGCGTGAAGTGTGGCTCACGGGTAAAACCGCGCTGGATGTCTCGGGGTTAAACCGCGTTGATTCTGCCGGGTTGGCCTTGCTGATGCACGTTTATCAGCAGCCGCCTTCAGGCGGTAAGATAACGATTGTCGGCGCTAGCGATCGGCTAAAAACGCTCATTGCGCTTTATAACCTGAATGAAATCATCCCTGTGTCTTAACCTGTCGCGCTGATGCCTGATTTCCCCTTCAGGTATCGGCGCATTCTTTGTTTAAGATAGCGCCATATTCATCTAAGATACTTCCCTTAAATCATCTCCCCCTGACATAGAAAACGAGAGCGATGGAAAATAACGAAATTAAAGACGTGCTGATGAACGCATTAGCACTGGAAGAAGCCCATGTTTCTGGTGATGGCAGCCATTTTCAGGTCATCGCGGTGGGTGGACTTTTTGCTGGAATGAGCCGAGTCAAAAAACAGCAGGCCGTTTATGCGCCGCTGATGGAGTACATCGCGGATAACCGTATTCACGCACTGTCAATCAAGGCCTATACGCCAGAAGAGTGGCAACGCGACCGTAAACTGAACGGCTTCTAAATACGCTCCATGTGTGAGCGGAGAGTCATCGCCAGTATCAGCGTGATGAAATAGTGAATTAAGACATCGAGATACAAAGACTATGGATAAATTTCGTGTTCAGGGCCCAACCCGTTTAGTGGGGGAAGTGACCATTTCCGGCGCCAAGAATGCTGCGTTACCTATTCTGTTCGCTGCGTTGCTCGCAGAAGAACCGGTAGAGATTCAAAACGTACCGAAGCTGCGCGATATTGACACCACGATGAAGCTGTTGAGTCAACTCGGTGCGCGTGTTGAGCGCAACGGCTCCGTCCATGTGGATGCCAGCGAAGTAAACGTATTCTGTGCGCCGTATGATCTGGTAAAAACTATGCGCGCATCCATCTGGGCCCTGGGGCCGCTGGTGGCGCGTTTTGGGCAAGGTCAGGTGTCACTGCCCGGCGGCTGTGCGATTGGTGCCCGCCCGGTCGATTTGCATATTTACGGCCTTGAGCAGCTCGGTGCGCAAATCGTGCTGGAAGAAGGCTATGTCAAAGCGACGGTTGATGGTCGCCTGAAAGGCGCCCACATCGTGATGGACAAAGTGAGCGTCGGTGCCACGGTCACCATCATGAGCGCTGCAACGTTGGCTGAAGGGACCACGATTATTGAGAACGCCGCGCGTGAGCCGGAGATTGTCGATACGGCAAACTTCCTGAACACACTGGGGGCGAAAATCAGCGGTGCAGGTAGCGATAAAATCACTATTGAAGGCGTCGTGCGTCTAGGCGGCGGTGTGTACCGCGTGGTGCCTGACCGCATTGAAACTGGGACATTCCTGGTGGCGGCTGCGGTATCTCGTGGTCAGATTATCTGCCGCAATACTCGTCCTGATACGCTGGATGCGGTATTGGCGAAGCTACGCGAAGCGGGCGCAGATATCGAAGTCGGAGAAGACTGGATCAGCCTGGATATGCACGGTAAGCGTCCGAAAGCCGTTACCGTTCGCACGTCGCCGCATCCGGGGTTCCCGACCGATATGCAGGCGCAGTTCAGCCTGCTGAATCTGGTTGCGGAAGGAACGGGCGTGATTACCGAAACCATTTTCGAAAACCGCTTCATGCATGTGCCTGAACTTATCCGTATGGGCGCGCAGGCGGAAATTGAGAGCAATACGGTGATTTGCCACGGCGTTGATAAGCTATCTGGTGCGCAGGTGATGGCGACCGACTTACGAGCATCGGCCAGTCTGGTATTAGCGGGTTGTATCGCGGAAGGTGTGACGATAGTCGATCGTATTTATCATATCGATCGTGGCTATGACCGTATCGAAGACAAGCTGCGTGGATTAGGTGCGAACATCGAGCGGGTGAAAGAGCACGAGTAACCGCTTCCGCTATTTGTCTTCATTATGATGTTTTTCAGCCGGGTGGGATCCCACCCGGCTTCTTGTTTACCCGCTGATATCGTCTCGTCTATCAACTCGCTCTGGATACCGCTATTGGTTAGGAAATTCCTGAATCGTCATTTGTAGTGTGATTTGCTTATTATCGCGCTCAATGGTGACTGGAATGACGGTGCCGGGGCGTATTTCTGAAATCTGCTCCATGGTTTCAATAATCGATCGCGCGGGCTTATTGTTTACGCTCACGATGACGTCTTCAATGTGGATACCTGCTTTATCCGCTGGTCCACCAGGGTCGATGGTCTGAACGAGAATACCGGTTAATCGCCCCTGCGCATCACGGCTGTTGGTCAACGTACTGTTCTCAAAGTTTTCGAGCTGTACACCGTTGACGCCAATATAGCCACGCACCACTCGACCATCGCGGATGAGCTTGCCCATCACCTTGGTTGCCAGCGCGACGGGAATTGCGAAGCTAATGCCTTCCGGCGTTTCGCCGTTGCTGCTTTTATCAAAAGAGAGGGTATTGATACCGACCAGTTCACCAAGTGTATTGACGAGTGCGCCACCGGAATTTCCGTGGTTAATGGAGGCGTCGGTTTGCAGCAAGTTTTGGCGTCCGACCTGGCCTCTTTGCTGACCATAAGCGCTGAGGCTGACGCGACCCGTCGCGCTGATGACACCCTGCGTGACGGTTTGCCCCAGATTATAAGGGTTGCCGATAGCCATCACGACATCGCCGACGTGCGGTATGCGGTCGGAATTGATCGGAATAACGGGAAGGTTGACGCCATCAATTTGCAGCACAGACAGATCGGTCAAAGAATCGGAACCGATCACGCGAGCTTCGTACAGCCTGCCATCTGACAGTTCTATCTGGATCTGCTGCACGTTATTAATCACATGCTTGTTGGTTAAAATGTACCCTTTTTCATTCATGATGACGCCAGATCCCAGAGGATGAATAGTAACCTCACTGGGTTTTTCTTGATTGGCAACCCGGTTGTAAATGTTAACCACAGCAGGTGCCGCACGGCTCACTCCCTGATGGTAGCTTACGGGCGAACCATCAGTCTGTCTGTCACTGCTTTTCAGGAACGACGTGCCAGATTCGATAAAGGGGAGTACGGCCAGAATAATACCGGCGACGAGGGCACCAAAGAGTGCTGAACGTAATAACTTAGCAAGCATGGCCGTGATTTACTGTGGAAAAGGGAGGTAGGGGGAGGATATCACGAGAAGTTCGGACACCGCATGATTCGGTGTCCGATTTTTTATGGCGTGCCGTCCCTGGCCGCCACTCTTACGGGCTGTTACTGATACAACGTTAAAAACTTCTCCCATAAATTTTTTAACATCAACGATGTTTTGGCTGGTTAAACTGCCAAAAAAAACGACAGGTGATTAACGTAACAACAGATAAATCGTTTCTTCGCCCCGGACGATATTCAAAGCCAGAACGGAAGGTTTCGCTTCCAGCAGCTTGCGCAACTGCGTGATGTTTTCAATACGCTCGCGGTTCACGCCGATGATGATATCGCCTTTTTGCAAACCAACCTGCGCCGCAGGCGTGTCTTTGGCGACATTATCAATCTGCACGCCTTTGCTGCCATCTTTCAATTGGCCATTAATCAGAGAAGCCCCCTGCAATGACGGCGAAAGCGTTTCAGCGCTGGTTGATGCCGATGAGCTGTTATCCAACACGACGGATACCTCCTGTGGTTTGCCGTCACGCAGCAGGCCGATTTTCACGGTTTTGCCCGGCGCGGTGGTACCGACTTTCGCCCGCAGTTCCGCAAAGCTGCTGATCGGTTTACCATCCAGCGTCGTCAATACGTCACCCGCCTTGATACCCGCTTTCGCGGCGGCAGATTTCGGTAAGACTTCGCTGACGAAGGCGCCACGCTGTGCATCGACTTTGAAGGCTTTCGCCATCTCAGACGTCATCTCACTGCCTTTAATACCTAGCAGCCCGCGTTTGACTTCGCCAAATTCAACTAACTGCTGTGCCAGATTCTGCGCCATGTTGCTGGGGATAGCGAAACCGATGCCGATGTTCCCACCGCCTGGTGCCAGGATCGCGGTGTTGATACCGATCAGCTCACCGTTGAGGTTAACCAACGCGCCGCCGGAGTTGCCGCGGTTGATGGATGCATCGGTCTGGATGAAGTTTTCCAACCCTTCCAGATTCAGCCCGCTGCGTCCCAGTGCGGAGATGATGCCAGAGGTTGCTGTTTGACCAAGGCCGAACGGGTTACCCACGGCAACGGCGAAATCACCGACGCGGAGTTGATCGGAATCAGCCATTTTCACTGCGACCAGATTCTTGGCGTTATTCAGTTGTAGCAGGGCGATATCGGTTTGCTCGTCGCGACCAATCAGTTTCGCTTCATACTCACGTCCGTCATTAAGCTGGACACGGATTTTGTCGGCGTTATTGATCACATGGTTGTTAGTGAGCACATAACCTTTTGCAGCATCAATAATGACGCCGGAACCCAGCCCTTCAAACGGACGTGAGCTTTGTTTGTCCGTTGGGAAATTTGGACCAAAGAAGAATTTGAACTCTTCCGGTACGCGTTGACGCTGTACCTGTGTACCTTCAACATGCACGCTGACGACGGCTGGCAACACTTTTTCCAGCATCGGGGCCAGGCTTGGCGTCTGTTGCCCTTGTACCACGGCAGGGAGCGCAGCATTCGCTGCGGGAAGCGTGGACAGGGTCAAACCTATACTTATTGCCAGTGCACTAAATAATAATGATGTTTTTTTCATTGTTATTAACTCTCTCACGGCCTGCGGATGAATAAAACGATGATATATAAACTTAAAGATACGGTGAAGAGTCAGACTGGCGATCAATGTGTAAAGTTCACTGCTGTTTCGTCAGCAGATTGTAACTATCGCTTTTATACAATGTGTTAGTGGGAATACTGTGTTATCGAAAATACTGTGTCATCGGGCGATAGCAGCCTGTGGTGCGTGTCTTAAACGTACAAGCGCTTTAAGCGTAGAACAAGAGAGAGGAAAACGTGAGGCCCGGAAGCCTCACACTTAAGGGGGGAAGGAATTATTTTCGAATCGGGCGTTCGCCCCGCAGCAGGCCTGATGCACCATCGGAGTAATCGCGCGGCGGCATGTTCACCGGAGCCTGATCGTTATCCGCTTCTGATTCGGTCAGACGATATTTAAACGGATTATCCTGGCCGGGAACGTGGGGCAACAGACTACTGGAGCTTTTCGCCATGTGCTGATAAAGCTGACGATAGTCATCCGCCATGTTATCCAATAGCTCCGCACTGCGGGCGAAGTGACCAACCAGTTCCTGACGATAATCTTCCAGTTCTGTTTTGCTTTTCTCCAACTCATTCTGCAATACCTGCTGTTGCCGCAGCTTACGGTTACCAAAGCGCATGGCGACAGCACCAATAATAATACCGACAACTAAACCTATCAGCGCATACTCCCAAGTCATAATCGCTCCTATTTTGACGTCGTTGTCCCGTAGGGTTTTTCACTTAATAATAGTCACTATAACCGTTAACCTTGCCTGAGTGGAATCCTGATGCTCGATGACGGAAGGGAATGTTGACCCACCGCAGACATCAAGGTTGTCAACTGCGACGATTACGGCTTAAATCGATGGCAACACACAGCAAAACACGGTTAACTTTTTTCTCAGGGATTGCGATGGCTACTCCACAGACAACACGGCAGCAAACAACACCCTTGGCACTTTATCAGCAGGCGCTTTCCGCTGGTGAGTATCAACCGGATGAGGTTCAACGGCAAACGGTTGTACGTCTGGAAGCGATACATCAGGCGTTATGCGCACGTGCTGCTGATGACAACACGGGGGCATCCGGCAGCGTGAAGAAATGGCGTAGCTGGCTGGGACTGAGTGAGAAACGTGCATCTGCCCCCGTGCAAGGGTTGTATATGTGGGGCGGCGTTGGGCGCGGTAAAACCTGGCTGATGGATATGTTTTTCCACAGCCTGCCTGCTGAGCGCAAGATGCGTCTGCATTTTCATCGTTTTATGCTGCGAGTGCATGAAGAACTGAACCAGTTTCAGGGGCAGGAAAATCCGCTGGAAAAAGTGGCAGATGGCTTTAAAGCCGAAACCGATGTGCTGTGTTTCGATGAGTTTTTCGTCTCTGATATTACCGACGCAATGCTGCTGGCCGAACTACTACGTGCACTGTTTGCCCGCGGCATTGCGCTGGTGGCGACATCAAATATTCCGCCGGACGATCTCTACCGCAATGGATTACAACGCACCCGTTTTCTTCCTGCGATTGAGCTGATTAAACAGCATTGTGAAGTGCGTAATGTCGATGCGGGTATCGATTATCGTCTACGCACGCTGACGCAGGCACACCTTTATCTGTCTCCGCTGAATGAAGAAACCGATGCCACGATGCAGCAGATGTTTACCCGCCTGACCGGGAAACCCTGGCAGATGCCGGGACCGGTGCTGGAAATCAATCATCGCCCGTTGGCGACACTTGGCGTGAGTGACGGCGTGCTGGCGGTCGATTTCCACACGCTGTGTACCGAAGCGCGTAGCCAAAATGATTACATCGCGCTTTCGCGCCTCTACCATACGATGCTACTGCACAATGTGACGGTGATGGAAACGAAGGAAGAAAACACCGCTCGCCGTTTTCTGGCGCTGGTGGACGAGTGCTATGAGCGCCGCATAAAATTGATCATTTCTGCGCAGGCATCCATGTTTGAGATTTATCAGGGAGAACACCTGAAATTTGAATACCAGCGCTGCCTGTCCCGTTTGCAGGAAATGCAAAGCGAAGAGTACCTGCGACAGCCCCATTTGGCGTAACGCAGGCTGCGGTTTTTTAGTCATTTGCGTGTGAAAAAAGGTCGATCTTTGAGAATGACTTCTCTATAATCTTGCGACCCCACGTTACAACAAAGTTTTTTTCCCAAAAACTTTATAGTGCCGGCAATGGCTATTCGAAGGGGTAGGTTTGCTGGACTTGATGGTCGTGTGAGCCTCAACTGTTTTCGAGCGTTTGGGTGTTCACCAACGTGTAACTAATTATTGGGTAAGCTTTTAATGAAAACTTTTACAGCTAAACCAGAGACCGTAAAACGCGACTGGTACGTTGTTGATGCGAACGGTAAAACTTTAGGCCGTCTCGCTACTGAACTGGCTCGTCGTCTGCGCGGCAAGCATAAAGCGGAATACACCCCGCACGTTGATACAGGTGATTACATCATCGTTCTGAACGCTGACAAAGTTGCTGTAACTGGCAACAAGCGTAACGACAAGATTTATTATCACCACACCGGCCACATCGGTGGTATCAAACAAGCGACCTTTGAAGAGATGATTGCCCGCCGTCCTGAGCGTGTGATTGAAATCGCGGTTAAAGGCATGCTGCCGAAGGGCCCGTTGGGTCGTGCTATGTTCCGTAAACTGAAAGTTTACGCGGGCACCGAGCACAATCACGCGGCACAGCAACCGCAAGTTCTGGACATTTAATCGGGATTATAGGCAATGGCTGAAAATCAATACTACGGCACTGGTCGCCGCAAAAGCTCCGCCGCTCGCGTGTTCATCAAACCGGGCAACGGTAACATCATTATCAACCAGCGTAGTCTGGAACAGTACTTCGGTCGCGAAACTGCCCGCATGGTAGTTCGTCAGCCGCTGGAACTGGTCGACATGGTTGAGAAACTGGATCTGTACATCACCGTTAAAGGTGGTGGTATCTCTGGTCAGGCTGGTGCGATCCGTCACGGTATCACCCGCGCTCTGATGGAGTATGATGAGTCTCTGCGTAGCGAACTGCGTAAAGCTGGCTTCGTTACTCGTGATGCTCGTCAGGTTGAACGTAAGAAAGTCGGCCTGCGTAAAGCACGTCGTCGTCCTCAGTTCTCCAAGCGTTAATTTCTTGCTGCTTTGCAGCGAAATCAATGCGAAAAACCCGGTGCTGGTCACCGGGTTTTTTATGCCTGAAAATAAATTTCCTCGAAATATACGCTTTACTTTCCGTATGTTAGCGATGAAGTTGCGCTTATATCCCCACAAAACGAACAAAATCTGATAAGCTATTCGCCGATTTTATGCCTGTGTGCCAGCTATCACGTAGCGGTTTAAAACGCTGGATTTTGTCCGGTGACGTTTACACACATTGGCGAGCAGAATTTCGAATAGCGGTTTGCAGGTTATTGACTGCACGGTTATTCGCCATATTTTCTCGATAAACTTGGAGGTTTTCATGGCTGTCGCTGCCAACAAACGTTCGGTAATGACGCTGTTTTCTGGTCCATCCGACATTTTTAGCCATCAGGTGCGCATCGTATTGGCGGAAAAAGGTGTGAGTGTCGAGATTGAGCAGGTAGACATGGATAATCTGCCTCAGGATCTTATTGACCTCAATCCTTACGGTTCCGTGCCAACGCTGGTCGATCGCGAACTGACGCTCTATGAATCACGTATTATCATGGAGTATCTGGATGAACGTTTTCCTCATCCTCCGCTAATGCCTGTCTATCCGGTTGCGCGTGGTAACAGCCGCCTGATGATGCATCGCATTGAGAGCGACTGGTATTCTTTACTGAAGAAAATTACTCATGGCAGCGCGCAAGAAGCGGACGCGGCGCGTAAGCAACTGCGTGAAGAGCTGCTGGCTATTGCTCCGGTGTTCAACGAAGCGCCTTATTTCATGAGTGAAGAGTTCAGTCTGGTAGATTGCTATCTGGCTCCGCTGCTGTGGCGTTTGCCACAGTTAGGCATTGAACTGAGTGGTTCGGGCGCGAAAGAGCTGAAAGGCTACATGACACGCGTCTTTGAGCGTGATGCGTTCCTGGCTTCCCTGACGGAAGTGGAACGTGAAATGCGTTTGCAAACCCGAGGTTAAACTGTATGGCGTTGTCTCAACTGTCTCCGCGTCGTCCGTATTTATTACGGGCTTTTTATGATTGGTTGCTGGATAACCAATTAACGCCTCACTTGGTGGTAGATGTCACTCTGCCGGGTGTTATGGTGCCGATGGAGTTCGCCCGTGACGGCCAGATCGTGCTGAATATCGCACCTCGCGCTGTTGGTGGCCTTGAGTTAGCTGATGACAGCGTTCGTTTCAATGCCCGTTTTGGTGGCGTACCGCGCCAGGTCTACGTGCCGATGGCGGCCGTCATGGCGATTTATGCACGTGAGAACGGGGCTGGAACGATGTTTGAGCCGGAACCTGCTTACGAAGAATCCGCAGGTGAATTTGAAGATTTCCAGGAAGGCGCCCCCTCTTCAGGGACAGTGATGTCGATTGTCGAGAGTCCGCCTGATTCTGAAGCCCCTGACGATGGTTCCGGTTCTGATGATGAACCGCCACAGCCGCCTAAAGGTGGCAGACCGTCGCTGCGGGTTGTTAAATAATGCATTTTTAAGGGCACCACTGTGGTGCCCTTTTCTATTCTTGTTATTCACTAAATAAATTTGTTCGCTAAATATTTGTCAGCGAAATACGCCGTTAACTGAACACCATTCCGCCATCAATCAATAGCGATTGCCCCGTCATATAGTCGGAATCGTGGCTGGCCAGATAGGATACACAAGCAGCGACATCTTCTGGTTCAGACAGGCGACCCAGCGTGATACGTTTGGCGAATTCTTCTGTCGCATAGCCACGCGGTTTCCCTGCGGATTCGGAGATCTTCCGATCGATTTCATCCCACATTGGCGTTTTTACGATACCCGGGCAGTAACCGTTGACGGTGATGCCCAGCGGCGCTAAATCGCGTGCGGCAGTTTGTGTCAGGCCGCGAACCGCAAATTTACTTGAACTGTAGACGGCGAGTTCAGGGTTACCCACATGTCCGGCTTGCGAACAGGCATTGATGATTTTTCCGCCATGCCCCAGAGATTTAAAGGCATCGAGTGCTGCCTGAATGCCCCAGATAACGCCTTTGACGTTGATGTTATAAACGCGATCGATGACTTCCGGCGTGATGTCTTCAATCAGGGTTGAGGGGGCAACGCCGGCGTTATTGACGATGACGTTAAAGTCACCAAAGCGCTTTTTGGTTGCGGCAACGGCAGCGAAAACGGCCTCACGATCCGCGACGTCTGCCTGTAGTGCGATAGCCTGTCCGCCAGCTTTTTCGATTTCCTGCGCCACACTGCGCGCCGTTTCCTGATTGTAGTCCACGATGGCAACGGCAAAGCCGTCTTGCGCCAGTCTGAGAGCAATCGCGCGGCCAATACCTTGACCGGCTCCTGTTACAAGAGCTACTTCGACTGTCATAGTTCCTCCTTAATGAAATCCAATCTCAATAAAGACAAGTAAATGTCCTAGACAAGTGTACGCTTTTATCGTGATGCTGAAGGGGTTATTACGAAAAATTATTTAAAATTAGGTGCAAAGATGAAGGATTTATTAGCTTATCTGGTATGAAATTCTAAAGAGAGAGTGTGGGGGCTATCGGTTGCTAACAGGCGCTTCAGATAAAGCCGGAAAAGAAAAGGGCAGCCAGCGCTGCCCTTAAGAGAAGTGGTACGTTATCTACACTTCCAGATAGTTCATGATGCCGTCAGCGGCCTTACGGCCTTCTGCGATGGCGGTGACCACCAGATCGGAACCACGTACCGCATCGCCGCCCGCAAAAATTTTCGGGTTGCTGGTCTGGAAGGCGTTATCGCAATTTTCTGGTGCGACAATGCGACCCTGATCGTCCAGTTTGACGTCATGTTCTGCCAGCCACGCCATTTTGTGCGGACGGAAGCCGAACGCCATGATGATCGCATCAGCTTCTAGTACGTGCTCGGAACCCTCTACGATTTCAGGACGACGACGCCCGTTGGCATCCGGTGCACCCAGCGCGGTACGCGCCATTTTCACGCCGCACACTTTGCCAACGCCGTTGATCTCGACGCTTAACGGTTGCAGGTTGAATTTGAATTCGACGCCTTCTTCACGCGCGTTTTTCACTTCGCGTTTGGAACCCGGCATGTTCTCTTCATCACGACGATAGGCACAGGTAACGTGCGTTGATCCCTGACGAATTGACGTACGCACGCAGTCCATCGCTGTGTCACCACCGCCCAGCACGACAACGCGTTTACCTTGCATGCTGACGTAAGGCTCGTCTACTGCGGCTTCAAAGCCCATCAGTTGCTTGGTGTTGGCGATCAGAAACGGCAGAGCATCGTAGACACCCTGAGCGTCTTCATTGTCCAATCCGCCACGCATAGACTGATAGGTGCCGACGCCGAGGAAGACGGCATCGTATTCGTCCAGCAGTGCTTTCATCTGCACGTCTTTGCCGACTTCGGTGTTCAGGCGGAACTCGATGCCCATCTCGGTGAAAATCTCACGACGTTTCACCATCACCTCTTTTTCCAACTTGAAAGAGGGGATACCGAAGGTCAGCAGGCCACCGATCTCTGGATGACGATCGAAGACGACGGCCTGTACGCCATTGCGTGCCAGCACGTCGGCACAGGCCAGCCCTGCCGGACCCGCGCCAATGATAGCGACGCGTTTGCCAGTCTGTTTGACGTTGGCAACGCTTGGCTTCCAGCCCATCTCTATTGCTTTATCATTGATATAGCGCTCGATGTTGCCGATGGTGACCGCGCCGAACTCATCATTCAGCGTACAGGAACCTTCACACAGACGATCCTGCGGGCACACGCGACCGCAGACTTCCGGCAGGCTGTTAGTCTGGTGCGACAACTCAGCCGCTTCGATAATACGGCCTTCGTTTGCCAGCTTCAGCCAGTTCGGGATGTAGTTATGTACCGGACATTTCCATTCGCAGTAAGGGTTGCCGCACGCCAGGCAGCGGTCTGCCTGGGCTTTGGACTGGCTTTCTGAGAAAGGCTCGTAGATCTCAACAAATTCAATTTTACGAATCTTCAGCGGTTTCTTGGGCGGATCAACGCGCTGTAAGTCGATAAACTGGTAAACATTCTGACTCATGATGACCTCTTACTGCGCCTGAACCCGCAGCTCGGCTGCGGAACGACTACGGTGACCCAACAATGCCTTCACATCACTTGACTTCGGTTTCACCAGAGCAAACTTCGGTGCCCAGGTCGGCCAGTTAGCGAGAATCTCTTCTCCGCGATGTGAACCGGTATTCTGTACATGCTCGGTGATTAGGCCACGCAGATGCTCTTCATGAATAGCCAACTCTTCCACGTCCAGCACTTCTACCAGTTCTGGGTTAACGCGTTTACGGAATTCACCGTCTTCATCCAGCACGTAGGCGAACCCGCCGGTCATCCCTGCGCCGAAGTTCACGCCGGTACGACCTAGCACGCAGACGATGCCGCCCGTCATGTATTCACAGCCGTTATCGCCGATACCTTCTACCACGGTGATACAGCCGGAGTTACGAACGGCGAAACGTTCGCCTGCGCGACCTGCGGCAAACAGCTTACCGCCTGTGGCACCGTACAGGCAGGTGTTACCAATAATGCTGGCTTCGTGGCTGCGGAAGGCGGAACCTACCGGAGGACGCACGGAGATGCTACCTCCCGCCATGCCTTTGCCCACGTAGTCGTTGGCATCGCCGGTTAGTTTTAGTTCTACGCCGCCAGCGTTCCAGACGCCAAAGCTCTGCCCTGCGGTACCGGAGAAGTAGGCTTTGATCGGATCGCCAGCCAGTCCTTGGTCACCATGTTTCTCGGCAATGGCACCGGACAGCGTCGCGCCGACGGAGCGATCGGTGTTACGGATATCGAAGTAGAGCGCTTTGCCCTGTTTCGAATCGATGTGCGGCTGTGCCTGTACCAGCAGCTCTTTGTTCAGCAGGCCTTTATCGAACGACAGATTGCTTTCGGTGCAGTACAGCGCTTTACCCGGCTGAGGCTGTGCAGCATGCAGCAACGGAGACAGATCCAGTTTGTTCTGTTTGGCACTGAAACCGTCCAGCTCAACCAGCAGATCGGTACGGCCAATCAGATCCACCAGACGGCTGATGCCTAGCTCCGCCATCAGCACGCGGGTTTCGTGTGCAATGAACTGGAAGTAGTTGGTTACACGGTCAGGCAGGCCGTGGTAGTGATCGCGGCGCAGCTTCTCATCTTGCGTCGCAACACCGGTCGCACAGTTGTTCAGGTGGCAGATACGCAGGTATTTACAGCCCAGTGCCACCATTGGCCCGGTGCCGAAGCCGAAGCTTTCTGCACCCAGAATCGCCGCTTTGACAATATCCACACCAGTTTTCAGGCCGCCATCCACCTGAAGGCGAATTTTGTGGCGCAGACCGTTGGATACCAGAGCCTGCTGTGTTTCCACCAAACCCAGTTCCCACGGACAACCCGCGTATTTCACGGAGGAGAGCGGGCTAGCGCCGGTGCCACCATCGTAACCTGCGATGGTGATCAAATCGGCATAGGCCTTGGCAACACCGGTAGCGATCGTACCGACGCCCGGTTCGGATACCAGTTTTACCGAAATCATCGCTTTCGGGTTAACTTGCTTCAGATCGAAAATCAGCTGCGCCAAATCTTCGATCGAGTAAATATCGTGGTGCGGCGGTGGCGAAATCAGGGTCACGCCCGGCACGGAATAACGCAGGCGAGCAATATATGGCGTGACTTTATCACCCGGTAACTGACCCCCTTCGCCCGGTTTAGCGCCCTGTGCTACTTTAATCTGAATCACATCAGCGTTAACCAGATAGGCTGGTGTCACACCAAAGCGGCCAGAAGCGACCTGCTTGATACGGGATACTTTATTGGTGCCGTAACGCGCTGGATCTTCACCCCCTTCACCGGAGTTGGAGAAGCCACCCAGTCCGTTCATCGCTTCTGCCAGCGACTCATGGGCTTCAGGGCTAAGTGCACCGATAGACATGGCTGCGGTATCGAAACGTTTGAACATTTCAGATGCAGGTTCAACATCGTCGATCGCGATGGCTGCGCCTTCTTGCGGCTTCAGCGCCAGCAGGTCACGTAATGTGGCTGCCGGACGCTCGTTAACCAGTTTGGCGTATTGCTCGTAATCGCTGTATTCCCCGGTTTTCACCGCCGTTTGCAGCGTGGTGACGACATCCGGGTTGTAGGCATGGTATTCGCCGCCGTGAACAAATTTCAGCAGGCCACCTTGCTCCAGCGTTTTGCGCTTCAGCCAGGCGCGCTTGGACAGGTTCAGCAGATCCTGTTCGAAGTCGCTGTAGTTTGCCCCGCCGATGCGGCTGACAACGCCCAGGAAGCATTGCGTCGATACATCTTTGTGCAGGCCCACGGCTTCAAACAGTTTGGAACAGCGATAAGAGGCGATCGTCGAGATGCCCATTTTGGACATAATCTTGTACAGGCCTTTATTGATGCCGTTACGGTAGTTCAGCATCACGGCACGATAAGGTTTGTCGATGGTGTGGTTATCCACCATCCGCGCCAACGTTTCGTAGGCGAGGTAAGGGTAGATGGCCGTCGCACCGAAGCCTAACAGCACGGCAAAGTGGTGCGGATCGCGTGCGCTGGCGGTTTCGACAATGATGTTGGCATCACAACGAAGGCTCTTTTCCACCAGACGGCGCTGAACGGCACCGACGGCCATTGGCGCTGGGACAGGCAAGCGTGATTCGCTAATGCCGCGGTCGGACAGCACCAGCAGAACGGCGCCATCTCTGACTTTGCTTTCTGCTTCATCACACAGTTTTTCGATCGTCTGTTTCAGTGATTGCTGCGATGGATCAAATGTCAGATCCAGCGTGTCGGCACGATAGTGCAGTTCATCCTGCGACGTCAGCTGTGTGAAGTCGGAGTAAAGCAGGATCGGCGATTTAAAACTCAGACGGTGAGCCTGACCTTCCGCTTCACAGAAGACGTTCATTTCACGACCAATGCTGGTCGCCAGCGACATGACATGGGCTTCACGCAGCGGGTCGATCGGCGGGTTGGTTACCTGCGCGAACTGTTGACGGAAGTAGTCATAAATGATGCGTGGACGGCTGGACAGCACGGCGAATGGCGTATCATCGCCCATCGATCCCGTGGCTTCCTGACCATTTTCGCCCAGCACGCGGATGACCTGATCCAGTTCTTCGCTACTGTAGCCGTACTGTTTCTGGTAGGTCTCCAGCAGCTCATCGTTGAATTCACGGCTGCCGACCTGATCGTCTGGCAACTCTTCAAACGGCACGAGGCGCTTAACGTTTTTCTCCATCCACTCTTTGTAAGGATGGCGGCTTTTCAGATCGTCATCGGTTTCGGCAGAGTGCAGGATACGGCCGCTGCGGGTGTCGATCACCATCAGCTCGCCTGGACCAACGCGGCCTTTTTCAACCACTTCATCCGGTTGATAATCCCAGATACCGACCTCAGACGCGCAGGTGATCAGCTTGTCTTTAGTGATGACGTAACGCGCAGGGCGTAGGCCGTTACGATCCAGGTTACAGGCGGCATAGCGCCCATCGGACATGACGATACCGGCCGGGCCATCCCACGGCTCCATGTGCATGGAATTAAAGTCGAAGAAGGCGCGCAGTTCAGGATCCATATCCGGGTTGTTTTGCCAGGCTGGTGGAACCAGTAGGCGCATCGCGCGGATGATATCCATCCCGCCGCTTAGGAACAATTCCAGCATATTATCCAGCGAGCTGGAGTCGGAGCCGGTTTCATTAACGAACGGTGCGGCATCCTGCAAGTCTGGGATCAGCGGGGTTTTGAATTTGTAAGCGCGCGCGCGTGCCCATTGGCGGTTACCAGCAATGGTGTTGATCTCACCGTTGTGCGCCAGGTAGCGGAACGGCTGCGCCAGCGGCCAGCGGGGTACCGTGTTGGTCGAGAAACGCTGGTGGAACAGACAGATCGAGGATTCCAGACGCAGATCGGCCAGATCGAGGTAGAAGCGCGGCAGATCAGCCGGCATGCACAGACCTTTATAGATCGTGACCAGATTGGAGAAGCTACAAACGTAGAACTCGTTGTCTTCAATACGCTTTTCGATACGGCGCCGCGCCATGAACAGACGGCGTTCCATATCACGTTGACGCCAGCCTGCCGGGGCGTTAACGAAGATTTGTTCAATACGCGGCATGGACGACAGGGCGATTTCACCCAGTACATCTGGGTTGGTCGGTACTTCACGCCAGCCCAATACGGACAGCGTTTCGTTCTGCAACTCTTCTTCTACAATCCGACGGGTAGCGCGGGCCAGGTCTTCGTCCTGATTGAGAAACATCATGCCGACGGCGTAGTTTTTGGCTAAACGCCAGCCGTGCTCTTCCGCCACCAGACGAAAGAAGCGATCGGGCTTCTGAAGTAATAAACCGCAGCCGTCGCCAGTCTTGCCGTCAGCAAGGATTGCGCCACGGTGCTGCATGCGTGCGAGCGCGTGAATCGCGGTACGCACTACTTTGTGGCTCGGCTCACCTTCTATATGGGCGATTAATCCGAAACCACAGTTATCTCTCTCTTGGGATGCATCGTACAACATATTAGTGAACCTCCCCAGGCTCTGTGTGACTCTCACAACCTACTGCGAGAAAGCACCGTGGCGTCGAGCGGCTAGTACTACGCTCTCTTCTTCGGCCTCTCGTGACGGTCTCACAAGTGGTAAATGACTTGTTTTTAGAGGGAGTCTTCATTTACTGCATAAATATGACGAATCATGGACCCGTCAGGAAAGCTTCCAGCGGATTTCCAAATTAGCGAGAAAGCCTGTTCAGGTCAAATACCAGTGCAAAATGTGCTGAGAAACAATAGTTTTTAATTATACCTATGAAAGATAATGATTTTTTTAGAAAAATTATCTTGGGAAATGACTATGGCGTTTAATTGAAGTGTGAGCTGTATCACTATACAAAAGCGATATAACCCTTATCCGTGCTGCATTGTTTCTTCTATTTGGCATATTATGCTGCCATATGGCTACTTTTAGATTTTATGAAACTATTTTTAAGTATCGCTTCATCTTTTCATCAGGCAGGCATACAGGATAAGAAAAATTAATTAGCACAGACGTGAGTTTATTTTCATTAAAAGCGAATAAAAATGCATTTCGTTGGTGTGTATGTGATTGATCGCGGTCATCGCGAAGGGGGCAAGAGAAAGGTAGTCTGCTGTTCCTCAAGGGAGCGGGTTAGAATATGCAATTGCAAAAATTAATCAATATGTTTGGCGGAAATCTTCAGCGTCGCTATGGCGAGAAGATCCACAAGCTGACGCTTCATGGCGGGTTTAATTGCCCAAACCGTGATGGCACGCTGGGGCGGGGCGGCTGTACGTTCTGCAATGTGGCTTCGTTTGCGGATGAACAGATGCAGCAATGCAGTATTGCGCAGCAATTGGAAACACAGGCGGGAAAGGTGAACCGCGCCAAACGCTATCTGGCGTATTTTCAAGCGTATACCAGCACCTATGCCGAAGTTCAGGTGCTGGAAAGCCTGTACCAGGAAGCATTGAAGCAGGCCGAAATGGTGGGGCTTTGTGTGGGCACGCGTCCCGACTGCGTGCCAGATGCGGTACTGGATTTATTGTCCCGTTATCATGAACAGGGCTACGAGGTGTGGCTCGAACTGGGGCTGCAGAGCGCGAATGATAAAACTCTGCATCGAATTAATCGTGGACATGACTTCGCCTGCTATCAGGAAACCACCCGCCGTGCGCGGGAGCGTGGTCTGAAGGTGTGTAGCCATCTGATTGTGGGTTTACCGGGAGAAGACGCACAGCGCTGCTTATCGACGCTGGAGCAGGTTGTTGAGACCGGAGTAGAAGGCATTAAGATCCATCCTCTCCATATCGTGGAGGGCAGCACGATGGCGAAGGTCTGGCGAGCGGGAAGATTGCCTGAGCTGACGCTGGATCGCTACGTGGAGACGGCGGGAGAGATGATTCGTCATACGCCGCCGGAGGTGATTTATCACCGTATTGCCGCCAGCGCCCGCCGCCCAACTTTGCTGGCCCCTCTCTGGTGTGAAAACCGCTGGACGGGCATGGTGGAGCTGGATCGCTATCTGCAAACGCATGGCGTACAGGGTTCCGCGCTGGGCACGCCCTACCGTTACGATGGGCTCTGACGCGTCAAAATACGTGAGTATTTCGTGCTGTGAATCTGTGCGGTAGCACCATATAAGCTGTCGTTTTACGTTATGATGCGCGGGTGGGTGACTAAGGAAAATCGCTATGAAGCAAATTCGTCTGTTGGCTCAGTACTATGTTGATTTGATGGTAAAACTGGGGCTTGTCCGTTTTTCACTGCTGCTGGCCTCGGTATTGGTGCTGCTGGCGATGGTGGTGCAAATGGCGGTCACCCTGTTACTTAGCGGGGAGGTCGAGAACATTGACGTCATCCGTTCCATTTTCTTTGGACTGTTGATTACGCCCTGGGCCGTTTATTTTCTCTCCGTGGTGGTGGAACAGCTCGAAGAGTCGCGCCAGCGGCTGTCGAAGCTGGTAGCGAAGCTGGAAGAAATGCGCCATCGTGATCTGGAACTGAATGCGCAGCTTCAGGAGAACATCGCGCAGCTCAATCAGGAAATCGCTGACCGTATCAAAGCGGAAGACGCACGTGCGCTGGTGATGAGCCGACTCAAAGAAGAGATGTCCCGCCGCGAACAGGCGCAAATCGAGCTGGAACAACAATCGGCTTTGCTGCGTTCCTTCCTTGATGCCTCACCGGATTTAGTTTACTACCGTAACGAAAATAAAGAGTTCTCCGGCTGTAACCGCGCGATGGAACTGCTGGTGGGCAAAAGTCAGAAGCAGCTCATTGGCCTGACGCCGCAGGATGTTTATTCCCCCGATATCGCCGAGAAAGTGATGGAGACGGACGAGAAAGTGTTCCGCCATAACGTTTCTCTGACTTATGAACAGTGGCTGGTTTATCCCGATGGTCGTAAAGCCTGTTTTGAGCTGCGGAAGGTGCCGTTTTATGATCGGATGGGTAAACGTCACGGGCTGATGGGATTTGGACGCGATATAACGGAGCGTAAGCGTTACCAGGACGCGTTAGAGAACGCCAGTAGGGAGAAGACCACCTTTATCTCAACAATCAGCCACGAGCTTCGTACGCCGCTTAATGGCATTGTCGGGTTAAGTCGCATCCTGCTGGATACACAACTTGATCCTGAGCAGCAAAAATACCTGAAAACCATCCACGTCAGCGCGATTACGCTGGGCAATATCTTTAACGATGTGATTGAGATGGACAAACAGGAGCGCCGCAAGGTTCAACTGGATAACCAGCCGATCGATTTCACCGGCTTCCTGGTGGATCTGGAGAACCTCGGCGGCCTGCTGGCGGAACCGAAAGGCCTGAAGCTGATTATGGACCAGCACCAGCCTCTGCCGCATAAAGTGATTACCGATGGAACGCGCCTGCGACAGATTCTGTGGAACCTGCTGAGTAACGCGGTGAAATTCACACCGAAAGGCGAAATTGTGGTGCGCGTCTGGCATGAAAAAGGCGATCGCCTGCGCTTTGACGTTGAAGATTCCGGGATGGGCATTCCGGCGGATGAACTGGAAAAAATCTTCGCCATGTATTATCAGGTCAAAGACCAGCATGGCGGGAAGCCAGCGACAGGGACGGGAATCGGTCTTGCCGTGTCGAAGCGTCTGGCGCAGAACATGGGTGGCGATATCCAGGTTTCCAGCACGCAGGGCAAAGGCTCCTGCTTTACCCTGACGGTCATTGCGCCGATCGTCGATGAAGCGGGAAGCGGTCAGGAAGACGACGATTTGCCGCTGCCGGCGCTGCACGTTCTGCTGGTGGAAGATATCGAACTGAACGTGGTGGTCGCGCGTTCCGTACTGGAAAAATTGGGTAATAGCGTGGATGTCGCGATGACCGGACAAGAGGCGCTGGACATGTTCGATCCCGATGAGTTCGATCTGGTGCTGCTCGATATCCAACTGCCAGATATGACCGGGTTGGACGTTGCGCGTCAGCTACGTGCGCGCTATGGCAACCTGCCGCCGCTGGTGGCGCTGACGGCGAACGTGCTGAAAGATAAACGCGAATATCTGGATGCGGGTATGGATGACGTGCTCAGCAAGCCGCTATCGGTGCCCGCGCTGATGGCCGTCATCAAACAATTCTGGGACACTCACACGGTGTGGACCGAAGCACCGACGGATGAAGAAGGTGATGAAATGGCAAAAGCAGAAGAACATCTGTTGGATATCCCGATGCTGGAACAGTATCTGGATTTGGTGGGACCGAAATTGATTCATCAGAGCCTGGAGATGTTTGAACAGATGATGCCGGGCTATCTGGCGATTCTGGATTCCAACATGACGGCGCGTGACCAGAAAGGCATTACGGAAGAAGGTCACAAAATCAAAGGGGCGGCGGGTTCCGTTGGATTACGGCATCTGCAACAGGTCGCTCAGCAGATTCAGACATCATCGTTGCCGGCATGGTGGGATAACGTGCAGGAATGGGTCGATGAACTTAAGCACGACTGGCGTCATGATGTTCAGGTGCTACGTGATTGGGTGGCAAAAGCAGAAAAAGAATCCTGATACGACGTGTTGTGACCACAGGGACGTGGCGAGTAAAACGGCTAGAAATTTTTTTCGTCTCACGGGATATCATGCAAAAAGGCGTCAGATTGAACGGGGTTTTTGCGTGAAGAAGGACGAGGAATGCGAAGCTTTGCACGTTTTCATACGTTAGAAAAAAATGACCCCGACCGAAGCCGGGGTGCGCGAATTATGCGCCAACACCAGGGAAAACATGCACCTGCATTTAGATTTCAGGTTTTGTAAACTCGCAAGTGCGGATATTCGTGTCTTGACTGTGTTTCTAAGTACATCTTACAACAGCGATTAAAACCTCACTACTGTACATCTTCATCAAGCAACAAAATAGCAAATGTAGAAATCTTTGTTACAAGAATCATTAAAATGTGTGATGTAGATTAGTGTTTGTCAATTAAAAAATCAATTAGTTGATGTAATGAAATGAAGGAAAATATGATGAAACGAGTCGGCATTGTCCTGAGTGGATGTGGTGTTTATGACGGTTCCGAGATTCATGAAGCCGTATTGACGTTACTTGCGTTGGATCGCGCGGGTGTACAAGCGGTTTGCTTTGCACCAGATAAGCCGCAATTACAGGTGGTTAATCACCTGACGGGTGACGTAACTGGTGAGAATCGCAACGTTTTAGCAGAATCGGCACGGATCGCCAGAGGAAAAATCCAGCCGCTTTCTACCGCAAATGCACAAGATTTAGATGCGCTGATTGTGCCGGGTGGTTTTGGCGCTGCGAAAAATTTAAGTGACTTCGCAACGCAAGGAACGGCGTGTCAGATTGATGAAACGCTACAATTGCTCACACAGGAAATTTATAAGCAAAATAAACCAATTGGTTTTATTTGCATCTCACCGGCGCTGCTGCCGAAGATTTTGGGTGTACCTGTTCGCGTAACCATTGGTAACGATATCGACACCTCTGAGGCCGTTGAGGAGATGGGCGGTATCCACGTTGTTTGTCCGGTCGATGATATCGTGGTTGATGAGGAACATAAAATCGTGACGACACCGGCCTATATGCTGGCTAACTCCATCAGCGAAGCGGCAAAAGGCATTGATAAGCTCGTTGCTCGCGTATTGGATCTCACTGAATGAGGTGGAAGCGAGGGCGTGGAGGCTTACTCACGTGGCTGAAACGTCTGATTGTTCGGAGCGTGTTGTGTGTCCTCGGTGCATGGCTTGCAGGCATTGTGTTGTTTTCCTTCCTGCCTGTACCGTTTTCCGCTGTGATGGTTGACAGGCAGATCAGCGCATGGCTGACAGGCGAATTCTCCTACGTTGCCCATTCGGATTGGGTGGCGATGGACGATATCGCACCAGAAATGGCGCTGGCGGTGATGGCGGCGGAAGACCAAAAATTCCCTGAGCACTGGGGCTTCGATCTTGATGCAATTGGTCAGGCATTGAAGCACAACGAACGCAATACGCAGCGGATCCGCGGTGCGTCTACGCTGTCGCAGCAGATGGTGAAGAACCTGTTCCTGTGGGATGGGCGTAGCTGGGTGCGTAAGGGGCTTGAGGCGGGGATTACCACCGGGGTGGAACTGGTTTGGACAAAACGGCGCATTCTGACCGTGTATCTCAATATCGCCGAATTTGGTCCCGGGATTTTTGGCGTAGAAGCGGCCGCCAGACGTTATTTCAACAAGCCTGCCAGCAGGTTGACGGCAAGCGAATCCGCCTTGCTGGCGGCGGTCCTGCCGAATCCGATTCGCTTTCGTGCAAATGCACCCTCCGGCTACGTGATTCAACGCCAGCAGTGGATTTTACGCCAGATGCGACAGATGGGCGGCGACGCATTTTTGCGAGATAACAACCTGAACTAAGTCGCTTTGTTCGTTATAGCCTATCCCATTAGGGCTATTTCATTTGCCATTTTGAGCTGGGCAGTGCTCGAAATCCTCATGTACTACGTGTACGCTCCGGTTTCTGCGCGCTGTCCGTGTCCAAACTGGCTGCACCAATAACGCCGACTGGGACAGGCTTACTATACCGAGAAATTTTCGCGTTAACGGTTGTGTTTTCGACATCAGGAGAAAGTATGCGGTTACGTTATTGGTCAGGTTTACTGATTGCCTTGTATTGCGTGGCCTCTGTTGTCCGTGCGGACGCGGAGCCTAAAGCGTCCTCCCCCGATAATCCTTACGCCTTCTTGCAGCAGCCTCAGCTATCCTCGGTAAAACAGCAGTTACAGCAAAAAACGGAAAAGCCGCAGACGCGAATGGCGTATGAGCAACTTATTTCGGAAGCCGATCGCGCGCTGAAAAGTGATAATCCTAGCGTGACGGAAAAGAAATCTACGCCACCCAGTGGTTCAAAGCATGATTATTTGAGCCTCAGCGCCTACTGGTGGCCCGATCCCGACAAAGCTGATGGTTTGCCTTGGATTCGCCGTGATGGGCAGGTAAACCCTGCCAGCAAGGATGAAGAGACTGACGGTGTTAGGCTGGCGAAATTTACCGCCCAAACGCAGGCGTTGACGCTGGCGTGGTATTTCTCTGGTAAACAGGCTTATGCCGATAAAGCCATGTCGATGATCCGTACCTGGTTTATTGACCCTGCTACGCGCATGAACCCTAATCTCGACTTTGCGCAGGGCGTGCCGGGCATCGCGCCTGGCAGGGGCTCAGGCGTGCTGGACGGGCGCTATTTTTCCACTCGCATCGTCGATTCGCTGATTATGCTACGTCAGGCTCCGGGTTGGACAACGCAGGATGAGCAGCAGATGCAGCAATGGATGAGCGATTATCTGCACTGGCTGCAAACCAGCAAGTTGGGGAAAAAAGAGGCAACAGCCCAGAACAACCACGGTAGTTGGTATACCGTACAGGTTGCTGGGATCGCCTGGTACCTGGGGAAAATCGACGTAGTGAAGTCTATGGCGCAATTGCAGCGGGAGAAATTGGATCACCAACTGCAACCCGATGGCGCTCAGCCGGAAGAGCTGGCGCGCACCCGCTCTTTTCATTACAGCTACTTCAACCTTCAGGCGATAACGGATATGGCGATGTTGGCTTCCCGTATCGGGGATAATCTGTGGCAGTACCAAACACCGAAGGGAAGCAGTGTGATAAAGGCGCTGGATTTTATGGCACCGTATCTGGATGAAAATAAAGCGTGGCCGCGCAAGACGATGGACAGGCAAAGTAGTCGCCTTATTCCGCTGTTATTGCAGGCGGAGCGTGGTTTGAAAACGCCACGTTACCAGGCGCAAATCAAGCAGGCGGGCTTTGCGGAATTACTCACCGGCGAGGCTGGTGCGCGCGATAAAGAACCGAGCCATATCAGCGTTGAAACCCGCCGTGCACTCTGGCTACTTAATCCAGCTACACCCTGATCTCATAGGGTAAAGCTGCATTTCCCCTATCTTGGGATAAAAAAGTGCAGAGATAAAAAAACCGCTGATGAAAGCATCAGCGGTTTTTGTTTTAAAAAGAAAAAAGATTAAAGAGAGCAATTCATTATTGCAGGTAGGTGAAGGCCGTTGTTACGTGCTTCACGCCGCCCACTTTACTGGCGATTTCTGCGGCAGAGGTGCCTTCACGCTGTGTCACCAGACCTAACAGGAAGACTTCGCCGTTTTCCGTAGTGACTTTGACGTTAGAGGATTTAACGGTGTCGCTTGCCAGAATTTGTGAGCGAACTTTGGTGGTGATCCAAGTATCCATGGAGGCGGTTCCCATTGAAACTGGCGCGCCTTGACGTATTTCATTGTAGACTTCGGCCGCACCTTCTACGCCGAGGGCGATTTGCTTAGCCCGGTTTGCCATTTCTGTGCTCGGTGCCTGCCCTGTTAACAGTACTTTCCCCTGATAAGCCGTTGCAACGATACGGGCCTCTTTTTTCAACTGCTCGTCTTTGCTGATTGCATTTGTCACGCGGACTTCCAGTGTGCCATCGTCAACCTGTGTACCTACGGTACGCGGGTCAGTGGCCGTTTTGGTTGCCACGGCACTGCCAACAGCAACAACCCCGACACAGCCTTGTAGCAGCAGGGCGATAGACAGCACGGCAAATGCAGAACTTATCCTCATGTAGTGCTCCTTCAATCGTTCTGGTGTGGAAAAAGTGTGTTATCAATTAAATCGCACAGGCAATTCACTGTCAGCATGTGCATTTCCTGAATACGGGCGCTGCGGTGTGACGGGATGCGAATCTCCACATCCTGTGGCCCGAGCAGCCCGGCCAGTTCTCCGCCATCGTAGCCGGTCAGGGCGACAATCGTCATGTCGCGGGTAACGGCAGACTCTACGGCTTTAACAATATCGCGGCTATTGCCACGGGTTGAAATTGCCAGTAGTACGTCGCCAGCCTGACCTAACGCTCTGACTTGTTTGGCATAGACCTCTTCATGCAAGCGGTCATTAGCTATCGCAGTTAAGACCACATTATCCGCATTAAGTGCGATAGCCGGTAAGCTTGGGCGCTCTGCTTCAAATCGGTTAATCATGCTGGCGGCAAAATGCTGCGAATTGGCTGCCGATGTTCCGTTACCGCAGCACAGAATTTTGTTGCCGTTTAGCAGGGACTGCACCATCGCAATCGCGCCACGGGAAATGGCGTCTGGCAAGGCTTCTGCCGCTGCAATCTGCGTTTGAATACTCTCGGTAAAACAAACTTTTATTCTATCCAGCACGTTGAATTAACCTACGTAAATTGAAGTCCATCAAGGATGAGTGGTAACTATGTTATCCCTGTGCAGCGAAGGCATTAGGGAGCCAGTCGAACTGTTCGCCTGTAATTGCCAACACGTCAAAGCGGCAATCCACCGTGTCAAAGCTGGCACCTCGCTGCGCCAACCACACGGCGGCAGCGTGCAACAACCGCTGCTGTTTGCGTCGGGTGACGCTGGCTGCCGCATCGCCAAAATGGGCGTTGCGCCGATAGCGCACTTCAACAAACACCCAAATATGGCGATCGCGCATGATCAAATCCAGTTCGCCGCCGCGTAGCGTAACATTCGCCGCGGTGAAGGTCAGGCCCGCGCGTTCAAGATAACGCCGGGCCTGTTGTTCGTAAACTGCGCCAGCCGCTCGCTGATTCAGAGAACGGGTACCAGTTGACCCTGACGATACTGCTGCCAGGTTAACTGCCGATTGATGGTGCAATCCGGCCCTGCGCTTAACATGCCTGTTGCCCCAGAAATCTGGTGACCCGGAATCTGGCGCATTTCACCGAAGTGACTGGCGAGCGTCCAGGCATCCATCCCCATCGCATACAGGCGGACTAACGAATAATCGTTTTTAAACTGGCTGCTGACCTGCTGCATCAGCGCTGGGTTTGCGCCCGCTAACAACGGGATATCGCTGAACTGCAAACCTTCCATTTCGAGGCGGAAGTCTGGCCCTAATCCAGCCTGGAAGCTACGTGAGCTGGCGTAGAGTGACGGACGTGCGCGTGACGTGGTACGCATATCTATCATCGGTTTAATCAGCGCCAGCTCGTCTGGCGTTGCGATGATATAGACGGCATCGATATTGCCGCTGACGGATGAACTGGACGTCGGTTGAACCTGGGATGGAATGGTTAAGCCGCCGATGGTGGTGCCCGACGGTGCCTGCTGCTGCGACACGTTAACGGGTTGACCGCTCAGGCTTAAGCCCGCGCCACTATTGATGGCCTGCTTTAATTCCGCCGTGTTGCCAAAGCGCTGTTGCAGAGCGCTGGTTCCGCTTTGCTGGTTCCAGGCCTGAGCGAATGCGTTAATGATACGGTCGCCCAGCGCACCGCGAGGGGCTAAGACTAGCGGCTGCTGTTTACCCTGCTGGTGGATAAATTTTGCGGCGTCTCGGGCTTCATCCTCTGGAGACAGGGCGAAATAGCAGATGTTAGGGCTATTTTCGACGTGTTCCGGCTGGTTCAACGCCAAAATATTCAGCGGTGACTGGCTGTTCGCCAACTGATCCACTTCATTTTTCAGCAACGGACCGATGACCAGTGATGCACCATCCTGCTGTGCCTGCGTGAGAATATTTGCCAGTGGTTGCGAAGACGTGTCATACACTTTGACCGGGAGTGAGCTGGACAGCCCAGCGCTCGTCGCCTGTGCTTCCGGTGCAGGCGTCGCGGAGGCTACCGCCTGATCGCTATACGGTGCGGGCGATTGGGCATTCTGACCGTCGGATGATGGGACTACCTGTCCGTCCTGTGCAGCGTCCGCTGAAGGTGCAACAGGCGTAGATACGGGCGCGGTGGCTATCTGACCGTTCTTGGCCGCGTTAAAACCTTGCTGGATGGCATTGGCGAAAACCTGCGCCTGACCATTGAGTGGCAGCAGTAATGCGATGCTGTTCACCGATGACTGCTGGTAATTAATGACCTGATTCAACTGCGTAGGCAGCGTTTTTGCAGCAGGATGATGCGGATAGCGGGTTTGCCAATCCTGAATAGCGCTCTTTAACTGATCGGGAGAAGTTCGGTTATCCTGATAGTTATTGAGTAGGTCGACCCAGCCTTGCAGCACATTTTCATTCGCATTAATCAGCAGTGAGTTCGACTCCTGCGGTGACATTTGCGTCAATGCCAGCCAGGTCTGATCGAGGTTCATCTGATGCTCGTCGCCTTTCAGCAGCGGCTCCTGAGCGATATAGATCCGCAGCAGCTCAATGGAAGGACGCCCTTGTGCGGTTTTGATTTGCGTCTGGTAGTAACGCTGCTTCTGCTGATCGGAAAGCGCGCTCACATCAAGCTGGCTCAGTGCTGCTTTAGCCGCTTCCATATTGTTTTGGACGGCGGACAGTTCCGCACTGAGTAACTGCTGTTCTTGCTTTTGTGCTGCATTCAATTTTTCTGGCAGCGCATTGAACTGCTGGCTTGCCTGAGGGACTTTCCCTTCCTGTAGCAGGGAACGAATAGCAAGTAATTGCCAGTCAGCCTTGTTATTATCGCTACTTTGCTGCATCTGCTGCAGATAATAATCGGATGATGCGTCAGCTTTGCCCTGAACCTCGGGTGGCGGGCTCTGCGGTGCATGGCTTGGACAGCCTGCGAGAAACAGTGCCGCTAACAAAACAGGGATAACACGTCCTGCCTGGGTACGGACGAAATGAAAGGGAAGCATACTGTATCCAGTGATTTTTTTTAAAGATGCTCAATATTAAATCGGCAACCCGGATGAAACAATGAATCAAGACCAACAAGCAGACATTTCTGCATCTACCCTCTACATTGTCCCCACGCCAATCGGCAATCTGGGCGACATCACGCAGCGTGCGCTGGCGGTATTGGCGAGCGTTGATCTGATCGCCGCAGAGGATACCCGCCATACCGGTCTGCTGTTACAACATTTTGCGATTAATGCGCGACTGTTCGCATTACACGACCACAACGAACAACAAAAAGCGGATGTGTTGCTGGCTAAATTGCAGTCAGGACAAAGCATCGCGCTGGTTTCCGATGCGGGCACGCCGCTGATTAACGACCCCGGCTACCATTTGGTTCGACGCTGCCGTGAAGCGGGTGTTCGCGTGGTGCCGCTGCCGGGTGCCTGCGCGGCGATCGCGGCGCTCTCCGCGTCCGGCCTAGCGTCTGACCGTTTTTGCTATGAAGGTTTCCTGCCCGCCAAAACGAAAGGGCGTAAGGATAAGTTGCGTGAGCTAGGGGAAGAAACCCGTACGCTGATTTTCTACGAATCCACACATCGTCTTTTGGACAGCCTACAGGATATCAGCGAGGTGTTGGGAGCCGAGCGCTATGTGGTATTAGCGCGTGAAATCACCAAAACCTGGGAGTCTATTCACGGCGCGCCTGTGGGAGAACTGCTGGCCTGGGTGAAAGAAGATGAGAACCGCCGCAAAGGGGAAATGGTGCTGATTGTGGAAGGGCATCAGGTTGATGACAGTGCGTTGTCGGCAGAAGCGTTGCGCACGCTGGCGCTATTGCGTGCCGAGCTGCCGCTGAAGAAAGCGGCTGCGCTGGCGGCTGAAATTCACGGCGTGAAGAAAAACGCGCTATACCGCTACGGGCTGGAGCAAGAAGGCGATAGTGGTGAATCGGGGGATGACAAGTAGGGCAATTTACCCTATTATCCGCGCCGGAGTTGACCAGACAGTCGCCGCTTCACTGCCGTCCCTTTCGGGGGAGACAGGTGGAGGGGAGGAAAGTCCGGGCTCCACAGGGCAGGGTGCCAGGTAACGCCTGGGAGGCGCAAGCCTACGACTAGTGCAACAGAGAGCAAACCGCCGATGGCCCACGTAAGTGGGATCAGGTAAGGGTGAAAGGGTGCGGTAAGAGCGCACCGCGCGACTGGCAACAGTTCGTGGCACGGTAAACTCCACCCGGAGCAAGGCCAAATAGGGGTTCACATGGTACGGCCCGTACTGAACCCGGGTAGGCTGCTTGAGCCAGTGAGTGATTGCTGGCCTAGATGAATGACTGTCCACGACAGAACCCGGCTTAACGGTCAACTCCCTTCATCATAAAACCCCGCTTCGGCGGGGTTTTGCTTTATGGAGCAGGCAAGATGAATGACTGTCCACGACGCTTTTTATGAAAGAAAGCGGCTTAACGGTCAACTCCTTTCATCATGAAACTCCGCTTCGGCGGGGTTTTGCTTTTATGGGGCAGGCATGATGAATGACTGTCCACGACGCTTTTTATGAAAGTGCTGGCATGTAATGCCTTTCAAATTAATTGATGTTCTTCATCACATAACTCTGACTTTTTCTGTGTCATAAAGCGCGTAAAGTAAGGCCATCGCGTGCGGCTGGCACGCTCACTGACATCTTTCAGAGGATATGACTATGAACAACACTTCCCGGATGCCTGCACTGTTCATCGGCCACGGTAGCCCGATGAACGTGTTGGAAAACAATGTGTATACGCAAGCGTGGCAAACGCTTGGCGAGACGCTGCCGCGTCCGAAGGCGATTATCGCCGTTTCCGCCCACTGGTATACCCGTGGTACTGCTGTGACGGCGATGGAAAACCCGCGCACTATCCATGATTTTGGCGGTTTCCCGCAGGCGCTGTTTGATACCCAGTATCCGGCACCCGGTTCGCCTGAATTGGCCGCAAGAATCCAGCAGATTCTGGCGCCGTATCCCGTGATCGCCGATAAAAGCCAATGGGGTTTGGATCATGGTTCCTGGGGCGTGCTGATCAAGATGTATCCCGATGCGGATATTCCCGTTGTGCAACTGAGCGTGGATGGCACGCAGCCTGCTGCGTATCACTACGAACTAGGACGCAAGCTGGCGGCACTGCGTGATGAAGGCTTCATGATTGTAGCCAGCGGCAACGTCGTGCATAACCTGCGGATGATGAAATGGGATGGTGACGCGGAGCCGTATCCGTGGGCTGTCTCGTTCAGTCAATTTGTGTATGATAACCTGACTTATCAGGGCGACGACCATCCGCTGGTTAATTTCATGCAGCATGAAGGTGCCGCATTATCCAACCCGACGCCCGATCACTATTTCCCGCTGCTTTATGTGCTGGGAAGCTGGGACGGCAAAGAACCGATGAGTATTCCAGTCGATGGGCTCGAAATGGGATCGTTGAGTATGCTGTCGGTGCAAGTGGGCGGCTAAGCGTCCATATGAAAAGGCACGGTTCTCACCGTGCCTAACTGTCAATTTGCTGCTTAATCCAGAATGGTATGTGGATAGAAACGTGAGAGATCCTGTGTGATCAGCGCGCGGTCTTCACGTACGCCAATACCACAAGGTTGATCGTTCACCAGCCAGCTACCAATCAGCGTGTAGCTGTCGCCGAATTTTGGCAGTGGGTGATATTGCTGGACGATCATGCCTTCTTCGCCATAAGGGCCGTCGGCTGACGCAATCTCTTTGCCGTTCTCGATAATTTGGATGTTCGCCCCTTCGCGTGAAAACAGCGGCTTGATGACGTAGCTGTCCAACTGGGGATGTTCATCTTCTGCGAAATAGGCAGGAAGCAGGTTGGGATGGTTCGGGAACATTTCCCACAGCATTGGCAGCAATGCTTTATTGGAGATGATGCTTTTCCAGGCCGGTTCCAGCCAGCGCACGCCAGCATCTTCCAGCTTGGTGGAAAACATCTCGCGCAGCATAAACTCCCACGGATACAGCTTGAACAGATTACTAATCACCTGATTTGCAGGATCGGTAAACTGACCTTTCTCTCCGAGGCCGATTTCTTCAATGTACAGAAACTCGCTCGGCAGACCTGCTTCCAGCGCGCAATCCTGTAGGTATTGTACCGTACCGCGATCTTCTTCCGTATCCTGACAGCAGGCGAAATGCAGCAAGCCAAAGCCGTGATTCAGCTTCAGATCTTCAAAGCGTTCGATCAGCTTTTCCTGAATGCTGTTGTACTGGTCAGAATTCTGCGGCAGATTCCCGGCGTTGATTTGGTCTTCCAGCCATAGCCATTGGAAAAAAGCGGCCTCGTACAATGACGTTGGTGTATCCGCATTGTTTTCCAGCAACTTGGCGGGAGATTTACCGTCATACGCCAGATCGAGGCGTGAATACAGCGAAGGCTGATTGGTGCGCCATGAGTGTCTGACGAATTCCCAGGTGTGTTTGGGAATACGGAATTTAGCGAGCAGCGCGTCGCTCTTGATGACTTTCTCCACCACTTGCAGGCACATCTGGTGCAGCTCTGCCGTGGTTTCCTCCAATTCTTCGATCTGAGTCAGAGTGAACTGGTAATAAGCCTCTTCGCTCCAGTAGGGCTCGCCGTACATGGTGTGGAAACGAAAACCAAATTCAGTGGCTTTTTCCTGCCAGTCAGGACGCGCTGTAATATCTATCCGCTTCATTCAATACGTCCTCAGCCGCCCATGCTACGGGAAGCGCTGGAACTTGAGCTAGCGCTGCTGCGCTGCATGCTGTTTTGTTTTGCCACGGTTTCACCAAAGCCACCGCGTGTGATGGTAGAGGTGGTGGCGGGTTTCGGTGCCAGTGCGGTTTTTGGTACGGTCATGGTGCGGCCTGTTGTCGCGTTACCGTAGTTCTTGCCTGTGGCATCAACGAACTGGCCGTTGGCCGGGCTGGCTGGCGTTTTGGGGCTGAACAACGGCTGCTGTGCGAAACCGGCACCGCCACCCATCATGCGACCCATCATGTAGCCGGCCATCAATGGCATCCAGGACATCCCGCCGCCCTGCTGTGATTCTGCTGCTGTACCAGCCTGTGCTGGCGCAGGCGTTTGGGTACACTGCGCTTCGCCGAATTCCGCTACGCAGTCTTCTTTTGTTGCGTATTTTGGTGCCGTTTTTTCTGCTTCTTTTAACGCATTATTGTACGCGGTGGTGCACTGTGCGCTCATAGAAGGGTTGGCCGCTGAACAGTCATCCGCATTCTGATAGAGAGAGACGGTTTCATCGGTTTGTTCACAGCCAGCGAGGAAAAATACGGCACTGACGGCCAACGCAACAGGTGCCAGACGGTGTGTTCGCCATTCCTTGCGGAACATTTCCTGATTAATATTTTTTGTACGTTTCATCATGTTTATCCCAGAGCAAAGCATCACGGCCAATGGACCAATAAGTGTGCCTAAGAATAGGGGAAGGCTGCCTGAATTTAAAGCGGCAATAGGCGTAACAGAAGGGGTCTTTACGTTGCTATACATTAAGTCGTGCAATGTTTCGCTTTATAGTGAAAGAAGTCGGCTCCTGCGTTCTGATACTGCTGCCAGATTCTGTTGGAAAAGTGCAGAGATGAAAAAGGGGAACGGTTGTTCCCCCTGTATCAATAAAGCTGCTCGCTGATTAACGCTGTGCCGAGGCGGTGTTTGCTAGGGGAGCGCTGTTGTCCGTTACGGTCGGCGTGGTGGATACCTGCTGACCCAGTGATGCATTCAGCGCCTGCAGATCATTTTCATTCAACGTACCCTGCGCGGATTTAAGGTTTAACTGATTAATCAGGTAATCATAACGTGCGCTGGAGAGCTGCTGTTTGGCGTCATACAACGTGGTAGTGGCATCCAGTACGTCAACGATGGTACGCGTACCTACCTGATAACCCGCTTCCATTGCATCCAGAGAGCTTTGTGCAGACACTTCCGCCTGTTTGTAAGCTTTGATACTGCTGATAGACGAAGAAATATTGTTAAACGATGAACGTACCGTCTGGATGACAGAACGGTGTGCGCTTTCCAGCAATTCACTCGCGCTAACGTAGCTGTGCTGTGCCTGTTTGACCTGAGAATTGGTGGCACCACCGCTGTAGAGCGGCAGAGTGAAGTTGATGCCCACTGTGTGCTGACCTGCATCTGAGTCATTAAACGAGTTGCTGTTCTGTGTTTTTGAACCCGAGTAGCGCGTATCGCTTACACCCGTTGAGGCCGTAAGATCCAACGTTGGCATATAGCCGGTTTCGGCGGAGCGAATCTGTTCACGAGCCAAGTCCTGGCTTAAACGTGCGGACAACAGGTTAAGGTTTCGATTTTCAGCTTCTTTCAGCAGGTTGCTAATCGATTCAGGTTTCTGGGTAGAGAAACGTTCGATGTTTAAACCCGCCAACTGTGGGTAGAAGTTGCCAGTAATCTGACGTAGTGATTCCAGCGCGTTATCCAGCGTATTACGGGTTGACACTTCATTGGCCAGCACGCTGTCATACTGCGCACGGGCATTCTGGACGTCGGTAATAGCAACCAGACCCACGTTAAAGCGCTGTGTTGTTTGGTCCAACTGGCGATAAATCGCCTGCTTCTGTGCATTGATGTAGGACAGAGAGTCAATAGCGCGCAACACGTTGAAGTAGGCGGTCGCGGTGTTCAGCATCAGGTTTTGCTGGGCGGTCTGATAGGTGACGTCTTCAATACCGGCTTGTTTTTCCTGTAACGTCAGCGCACGCCATTTGGACATGTCGAATAGCGTCTGGGTTAACTGCAATGCTGCGCTTTTCTCGTTGCTGTTAACGCCATTGCTGTCACGGTAACCCTTGTTATAGGTATAACCCGCGTTGATACCCAATTGTGGTAGTAACGGGCTGCGTGATTCGTTGATTTTTTCAAACGCGGCATCACGGGTTGCCGCAGAGCTGCGTAAATCAGGGTTGGTGCTTTTTGCCTGTTGATAGACCTGTAACAGGTTTTCCGCTTGACTCATGGCGCTAAAACCGCCCAGGCTTAGACCAATAAGAAGAGGGAGCAATTTCTTCATTTGCATTCCTTGTTGTGCAGCAATCTCGCGATGGTAGCGCTGGCTGTAGACGAATAATTGTCGATTCTATCAGAATCTGCCAATAGGATAAGGTAGCTGAACGTGCCATCTTTCAGCGGAATATGTCCAAATGATCAGGTTAATTGACCCGTTGGATGATTCAGTGCGACGCGTTTTGCTGTTCAGTATGGTACCGAAAAGTGATGCGATGGATGGGAATCCCCACTTCACCGACGTCACGCCTAATAAACGTTCAAAAACAATGATGAGTATAATGACAGCGGATTCCGCCATACAATACCGGATTCCATTAATACTTGTTACAGGAGTGCAGCCATGGCGTCTTCCGTATCCGGTCCGGTTACTTTCACCAAAGATGATGTAGAAATTATTGCACGCGAAACGCTGTACGACGGTTTTTTTTCGCTGGAGCGTTACCGATTCCGCCATCGGCTATTTAATGGTGGGATGAGTGGTGAAGTCAGCCGTGAGATCCTGGAACGTGGCCACGCTGTTGTGCTATTGCCTTACGATCCGGTGCGTGATGAAGTGGTATTAATCGAACAGATTCGCATTGCTGCCTACGACACCAGCGCGTCCCCCTGGCTGTTTGAGCTGGTGGCTGGCATGATTGAACCAGGAGAAAGCCACGAAGAGGTGGCACGGCGCGAAGCACAGGAAGAAGCCGGGTTAAGGGTTGGCCGTTGTCGACCGATAATCAACTATCTCGCCAGCCCCGGCGGCACCAGCGAACGTCTGGCGGTGATGGTGGGCGAAGTCGATACGCGAACGGCGAAAGGCATTCATGGCCTGGCGGAAGAGAATGAAGATATTCGCGTACATGTGATAAGCCGTGAACAAAGTTATCAATGGGTTGAAGCAGGCATCGTTGATAACGCCGCGTCTGTCATTGCCTTGCAATGGTTGGCGTTGCACCATGAAGAACTGAAACGCGCGTGGGTGGATTGAATTTATGAAACGTTATACTCCGGATTTCCCGGCCATGATGAGGCTATGTGAAACCAACTTCATGCAATTACGGCGTTTGTTGCCAAAAATTGATGGAGTCGGTGAAATCGCGGTTTATCACGTCAATAATGCGGTCTATCAACTGACGATTCTTGAGTCAACTCGCTATACCTCATTGGTAGAAATTAAGCAGACAGCGCCCACAGTCAGCTATTGGAGCCTGCCAATGATGAGTGTTAGGTTGTATCATGATGCGTTGGTTGCGGAAGTGTGTGCCAGCCAGCAGATCTTTCGTTTCAAAGCACGTTATGATTATCCTAATAAGAAGTTACACCAGCGTGACGAAAAGCATCAAATTAATCAGTTTCTTGCTGATTGGTTAAAATATTGTTTGGCGTATGGTTCGATGTCGATACCGGTTTTTGATACCCAATAGATTTCAAGGCGCAGGACGGCGACAGTCGTGCCATCAAGGGAAGCTAGCGTATTCTGCAAGTTGAGAGATGACGGGTAGAGACAGATTTACGTAACCAAGGACACCATTTGGAAAGCCTGTTGACACTGCCTGTGGCGAGTGGTGCCAGAGTCAGAATTTTACAAATAACGGATACCCACCTTTTTGCGGGCGAGCATGAAACCTTGCTGGGTATCAACACCTATCGTAGCTATCACGCGGTGCTGAATGCCATTCAGGCTCGGCAGGATGCGTTTGATTTAATCGTAGCAACGGGCGATTTGGCGCAGGATCACACGCTGGAGGCCTATCATCATTTCTCGCGCGGCATTGCGCAGATCCCTGCACCTTGCGTATGGCTTCCGGGCAACCACGATTTCCAGCCGGCGATGGTTGATGCGCTGGCTGAGGCTGGTATTGCGCCGTCCAAGCATGTGCTGTTGGGCGACAAGTGGCAGATTATTCTGTTGGATAGCCAGGTATTTGGTGTCCCGCATGGCGAGCTGAGTGAATACCAGCTTGAATGGCTGGAACGAAGCCTGAAAAGTCAGCCCGATCGTTTTACGCTGCTACTGCTGCATCATCATCCACATCCTTCAGGCTGTACCTGGCTCGATCAACACAGCCTGCGTAACGCGCATAGCCTGTCTGCGGTGCTGGATCGTTATCCTCAGGTGAACACCGTGTTGTGTGGGCATATTCATCAGGAGATGGATTTCGACTGGCATGGCCGCCGTTTGCTGGCGACGCCGTCGACCTGCGTGCAGTTTAAACCGCACTGCACCAACTTCACGATTGATGACGTCGCGCCGGGATGGCGCTATCTGGATCTGCTGCCGGATGGTCGTCTGGAGACGGAGGTTTATCGTCTGTCGGGTAGCGAATTCCTGCCTGACATGGATTCGGACGGTTACTAATGCCCACGCTTCTTTATCTGCACGGCTTCAACAGTACGCCACAGTCGGCGAAAGCGACGGCGCTGAAAGCATGGCTGGCGGTGCAGCATCCTGAGATTGACATGGTGATTCCACAGCTCCCGCCTTATCCGGCGGAGGCGGCTGAGATGATGGAATCGTTGATTATGGAGCGGGCCGGTCGTCCAGTGGGTATTGTTGGCTCTTCCCTCGGTGGTTATTATGCCACCTGGTTATCTCAGTGCTTTATGTTGCCTGCCGTGGTGGTGAATCCTGCGGTGAGGCCGTTTGAACTGTTGCTAGACCATCTGGGCGAATATCAGAACCCCTACACCGGTGAACAATATGTGCTAGAGTCTCGGCACGTGTACGATCTGAAGGTCATGCAGGTTGACCGACTGGAATCGCCGGATTTGCTCTGGTTGCTGTTGCAGACGGGGGATGAGGTTCTGGATTATCGTCAGGCAGTCGCGTATTACACGGCCTGCCGTCAAACTGTGGAGTCAGGGGGCAATCATGCCTTTGTCGGATTTGAGCACTTTTTCACGCCGATTGTGAATTTCTTAGGGCTCACGACAGACTGAATCGCCACCTATATATTATGGATTGAAAACGACTCGCGAAGGCGCGGTTCGTAAACCCCATTCACTGAACTCAAAGAATTAACGCAAACTATGGCTCAATCAAGTTATAACGCTGATGCGATTGAAGTACTCAGCGGACTGGAACCGGTGCGCCGTCGTCCGGGAATGTACACCGATACCACGCGTCCTAACCATCTGGGGCAAGAGGTCATAGATAACAGTGTTGATGAAGCGCTGGCGGGTCATGCGCGCCGTATTGATGTGATTCTGCACGCCGATCAGTCGCTGGAAGTGATTGACGACGGCCGTGGGATGCCGGTGGATATTCACCCGGAAGAGGGGGTGCCTGCCGTTGAGCTGATTCTGTGCCGTCTGCACGCAGGCGGTAAATTTTCCGGTAAAAACTACCAATTCTCGGGCGGCTTGCACGGCGTAGGGATTTCCGTGGTGAACGCGCTGTCTACCCGGGTTGAAGTCACCGTTAAGCGCGACGGTCAGGTGTATGACATCGCGTTTGCAAACGGCGATAAAGTGCAGGAGCTCACCGTAACAGGCACCTGCGGGCGTCGTAACACCGGGACTCGCGTGCATTTCTGGCCGGATGAGACGTTCTTCGACAGCGCTCGCTTTTCCATTTCCCGTTTGACGCACCTGCTGAAGGCTAAAGCGGTCTTATGCCCCGGTGTGGAAATCATCTTTAAAGACAAAGTTAACAACACCGAGCAGCGCTGGTGCTATCAGGATGGCCTGAATGACTACCTGTGCGAGTCGGTGGATGGCCTGATCACGCTGCCGGAAAAACCGTTTCTGGGGTCGATTACTGGCGATACCGAAGCCGTTGACTGGGCGCTGCTCTGGCTGCCGGAAGGCGGTGAACTGCTGACGGAAAGCTACGTTAACCTTATTCCAACGCCAATGGGCGGGACACACGTTAACGGCCTGCGTCAGGGGCTGCTGGATGCGATGCGTGAATTTTGCGAATTCCGTAATATTCTGCCGCGCGGTGTGAAGTTGAGCGCAGACGATATCTGGGAACGCTGTGCTTACGTGCTGTCGGTCAAAATGCAGGAACCACAGTTTGCCGGACAGACCAAAGAGCGTCTTTCTTCCCGTCAGTGCGCCGCGTTTGTGTCCGGGGTCGTGAAAGACGCGTTCAGCCTGTGGCTGAACCAGAACGTGCAAGCTGCGGAGCAGTTAGCCGAGCTTGCGATTTCCAGCGCGCAGCGCCGTATGCGCGCCGCCAAGAAAGTAGTGCGTAAAAAGCTGACCAGCGGGCCGGCGCTGCCGGGAAAACTGGCCGATTGTACCTCGCAGGATCTCAGCCGAACGGAGCTGTTTCTGGTGGAAGGGGACTCGGCGGGCGGATCGGCGAAGCAGGCGCGCGAGCGTGAATTCCAGGCGATCATGCCGCTGAAAGGGAAGATCCTGAATACCTGGGAAGTGTCCTCCGATGAAGTGCTGGCTTCGCAGGAAGTGCACGATATTTCGGTGGCGATCGGCATCGATCCTGACAGCGACGATCTCAGCCAACTGCGTTACGGTAAGATCTGTATTCTGGCGGATGCGGACTCTGATGGCCTGCATATCGCGACGCTACTGTGTGCGCTGTTTGTCCGCCATTTCCGGGCGCTGGTTCAGGGTGGGCACGTGTATGTCGCGATGCCGCCGTTATATCGCATCGATCTGGGCAAAGAGGTGTACTATGCGCTGGACGAAGAGGAAAAAACGGGCGTGCTGGAACAGCTCAAGCGCAAGAAAGGCAAGCCGAACGTACAACGCTTTAAAGGTCTGGGCGAAATGAACCCGCTACAGCTGCGTGAAACCACGCTGGATCCGAACACGCGCCGTTTGGTGCAGTTGACCATCAAAGAAGACGACATCGATCAGACGATGGCGATGATGGATATGCTGCTGGCGAAGAAACGCTCGGAAGATCGCCGCAACTGGCTACAAGAGAAAGGCGACAAGGCAGAGATCGAAGTTTAACGCCAGGTCTATACAGATAAAACGGCCACGAGGTTATCTTCGTGGCCGTTTTTTATTGCCTTGTGACGAACAATATTACACGGTGTTCATCCCTATACCTGTGCGGTGTGGCGATAGCGTGCGCTAGTTTTCACCCCCCACAGGCCAGAGAACAGGCTGATGATGGCACCAATTAACAATGCAAAGAAGGACCACAGCGCGGCTTTCGCACCCGCAGCGGCGGCTTCGGCGGCTTGTTCACGCGCTTTCTGTTTCAGCGCTTCATACTGCTGTTTTGCCTGCTCGATACTCGCTTCGGCATCCTGCAAACGGGTATTCACCAATTCAGCGGTTTTGTTTTTTGCGGCAATCAGGTTATCGACCGTTTTATTCACCTCTTCCTGTGACAGGCTGGTGTTATCTGCCAGCGTTTTGGTCAGACTGTCACGATCGACATCCTGAGTTAACGCTTCCCCACGTTTTTTCAGTTTAGCCAGAAGATCCTGAATCACCTTTTCACTGTCTTCGCCGTTCACGGCGATGGCCTTGACTGCTGCGCTAATGTCTTTTTTAGCGCCCTCCAACTGCTGTTTCATATAGTCCGGGTGCAGGGAGTCGATATCGCTTTTGCGCAGAGCGTTGTCCACTTCCTGAGTGATTTCTTCCGGTTGTAATGAAGAATCCAGTTCGATGTTATCGAATGCCTGAGAACCGAGATTCGCCAGACCTTGAATGCTCCCCCCCACGACCGAGCCTGCGCCGGATAGGGCACTGCCTGTCGCGGAAGCGACGGAACCTAATGCGCTCCCTGTTGCTTTCAGTGTTCCCCCGATCAGCATCCCCCCTAGAACGGCGGCAACGAGTAACGTGGTTGCCCACACTAAAAAACCGTGAATAACGCCATCAATCGCGGCCAGCCTCCCCGCAATAAATGCGCCCGCAGTTAAGCTGATGATGATGGATAAAGACGACCACACCAGAACCGTGGTGCCAACGCCGCTAACGGGTTCATCCGATAGCGGATCGACAATGGTCAGGCCAAAGCTTGTGCCCAATGTAGAAAGCAGCAGAGAAATGGCTAACACGGTGACAACGCCGGCGATGATACTGCCCCATGAGATCTTCTTTGATTCGTATAGTTCAGTTGTTGTGCTCATAAAATCCCCATTTTTGTCTACTATTTCATGTCGTTGGTGCCTGACACTGGAATGTTTTTTAATTAGAGAAATTAAAGTATAGACGGGGTTGGGAAATAGGCATTGTTTGTTTTTCTGGCGTTACTGATACTACCAAGTAGAGATTGATTTCCATTATTAATGTATTGTTTTTGTGAAAAGGCGTTAGGGTGTCAGGCAGGTGACGGAGGATACCCGCCTGACGTACCGCTCTATCAATATAAACTGGCCTTTCCCGTTGAGCCGAAGAGCGCCATTTTATAGCGAATCACTGCTTTTGCCGCGTTAATGGGTTCTGGATAGATGGCATTAGGATCCCACCACGTTTCGCGGCTGAGTATTTCCCGCGCTTTTTGGAAGTAGGCGAACTTCATATCGCTGGAGATGTTGATTTTGCCCACGCCCAGCGTCACGGCTTCAGCAATCTCGGCGTCCGGGTTTGCTGAACCACCGTGCAGGACAAGTGGGATCGATACCCGCTGCGAGATATCCCGTAGGATATGCATTTGCAGCTCTGGCTTCAGGTCTTTAGGGTAGATACCGTGTGCAGTGCCGATGGCGACGGCTAACGTATCAACGCCCGTCCGGTTGACGAAATCTTCCGCCTGCTCGGGGTCGGTATAGATCACTTTGCTGACGCCGCCTTCTATCGTAGTTCCGGTATCACCAATCGTACCTAATTCTCCTTCCACGGAAACACCCACGGCATGCGCCAGGTTCACGACTTCGCGGGTGAGCGCCACGTTCTCTTCATAAGGCAGCAGCGAGCCGTCGATCATGACGGAGGTAAATCCGCACTGAATGGCGCGCAGAACATGTGCGATCGATGCGCCATGATCGAGGTGAATGACAAAGGGCACTGGGCTGCGTAGCGTTCTTTCTCGCACATAGGCGAAGAACTCATCGGTCACGAATTCCAGCTCGCTCGGGTGGATAGAGATAATGGCCGGGGTATTCGTTGCTTCGGCTTCTTCCACTACGGCGCGGATAAAGCAGCTATCGGCCACGTTAAATGCGCCGATAGCGAAGCGATGTTCACGTGTGGGCTTAAGAATATTGTTCATTGAAATCAACATTTTATGTATCTCCTGTGTCGGATAAAGGGCAAGGCGTTCCCGTACCAGTGGAAAACCACTGATGGTGCAAGTCGGTAAATGGCGAACAGTCAGGCTTTGTCGGCTGAGCCAGACCAACTGAGATAATCGGCGACCACGTCTCGGCAGGCAGATTCCATCATCGCCAGCAGGTCGGACAATTCCATCGTTGGGTGCTGATGCAGCGACTGCTGTAATGCCGTTTTTCCTGCCTCAAAAACGGCGGCGCCAACGTTGATTTTGGCGACGCCGTGACGGCTGACGCGGCAAATATCATCGGCCTTGGTACCGCTGCCGCCGTGCAGCGCCAGCGGCACGGTCGATTCGCGATGCAACGCTTCAAGACGTTCAAAATCAATCCGTGGCGTCACACCGGCAGGGTAGAGGCCGTGGGCGGTGCCGACCGACACGGCGAGCAGGTCGATACCGGTTTGGCGGATAAAGGGAATGACGTCTTCCACCTGCGTCATTTTCACCGCGGCATCCTCTTGGTCGTAGACGGGGGCGTCGGCGATATGTCCCAGTTCGCCTTCCACACAGACGCCCGCCGTCGCGGCGATGGTCACCACCTGCTGTGTGCGCAGGATGTTTTCCGCCAGTGGGTGACTGGAAGCATCGATCATCAACCCGGTAAAACCGGCGCGGAACGCCTGCCCGATCAGGTTGAATGCCGTCCCGTGATCCAGACTGAGCGCCACCGGAACGGCGGCCCGTTCCGCCAGTGCCGTGACCAGCGGCACCGCCAGGTGCGGCGGAAAGTGCGCGCTGTGACCCTGATACACATTCAGAATCAGCGGCGCACGCTGTTGCTCGGCGGCGGCAATGGCCGCACGGGCGGTCTCCAGATTGAAACAGTTGATGGCGAGTGCGGCGTACTGCCGTTGATACGCGTCATCAATGAGGGTTTTCATTGCAGCATACATAGCGGCTCCTGTTACTCGAGAGTGAATTTAATGTCTTCGTCACGCACGCTACCGTCGTCAACGTCGTCGAACTCTTCGTCTGCCTGCGTGACATGCTTTTTAATCAGCGACAGCATCACGCCGCAGATGACCGTGCCGATACCGAGCGCGAGGCAGAACATCAGCGGCTTGGTAAACAGCGGGACGACAAACATACCTCCATGTGGCACCGGTGCCTCCACGCCCCAGACCATGATCAGCCCACCTGCAATGGCGGAGGCGACAACGCAACTAGCGACGACTCTGAACAAGTCGCGTGCGGCAATCGGGATGACGCCTTCGGTAATCATGCAGATCCCCATCGGGAAGGCAGCTTTCAGCGCCTCTTTTTCTGCGCGGGTGTACTTATAGCGGGTTAACATGAAAGACAGTGTGATGCCGAAAGGCGGAATCATTGAGCCGACAAATTTGACGGCTTCCGGCCCGTAGATGCCATCGACCAGCATGCCGTCCGCGAAGAGCGACATCGTCTTGTTCACCGGTCCACCGAAATCGAAGGTCGCCATCGCCCCCAAAATCGCCCCCATCAGGAATTTTGATCCGCCCTGCATGGATTCCAGCAGATGAATCAGCGCTTTTTGCAGCCAGACGATGGGCTGGCCGATAAACGTCATCATCAGCAGCCCGGCGATAATGGTACTGAGCAGCGGTAGGATCATGACGGGCATCAGCCCCTGCATCGACGTCGGCAGTTTGATGTAGCGACGCAGCAGCAGCACGGTGTAGCCGACTAAAAAGCCGCCGAGAATGCCGCCGATAAAACCGGTTTGAATCTGGCCGCAGATAAAGCCGACGATCAGGCCGGGAGCGAAGCCGGGGCGGTCGGCAATGGAGTAAGCGATGGCGGCACTGATGAGCGGAACAATCAGCCCCATGCCCCAGCCGCCGATCTGGTTGAGCATCCACGCAATGCTGCCGGTTTGCTTGCCGACATCCGGGCCGCCGATAACCTGACCGAGTGCAATACAGATCCCGGCGGCGACAATCAGCGGGATCATCCAGGAAATACCGGTAAGAAGATGCCGCTTTATTTCCTGTCCAACGGTAATTTTTCTGGTGTTCATAATGATTACCCCGAAATGGATATATTCAGGCCCCCGCTAAAGAACTGGCGACTTTTTCCAGAAATTTAATGGGAGATTTAATAACAACCTCCGTTTTTACCCGAACGATCGGTTTACCTTTAAATCGCTCTTCGCCTTTTATTTTGATATCGATGGCCAGAATAACGACATCGGCTGCGGCGATTTCATCGGGCGTTAATTCATTTTCAGTGTCAATGGTGCCCTGCGTTTCCACTTTGATGGCGTAATTTAAGGCATTGGCACCCTTTATGAGTTTCTCGCGTGCGATATAGGTATGCGCAATACCTGCCGTGCAGGCGGCAACACAAACAATATTCATTTTGAGCCTCGTCTTATGTCGGAGTGACGGGAGCTGTTTCTGCATACTGACTAAACAGCCGAATAATTTTATGGGGATCGGATTCGTCCAGCAGTTGAGCAATCACCTCATCGTCGGCCAGTGCACTGGCAACCTGAGACAGCAGGCGAATATGTGTCGTGTTCTGATCTTCCAGACGCACGGCAAAAAGAATAATGCAGCGAACCTGGCTGCCATCGAGCGTTTCCCAGGGAATATCCTGTCGGGTGCGGCCAATCGCGAGTGTGGTCTGTTTTACGGCGGAGGATTTCCCGTGGGGGATCGCAATATGGTTTTCAAAACCAGTCGATCCTTCCGCTTCGCGTAACCAGACGTCGTGAATAAAATCCTGTTTATTAGTAATGGCACCATCGGCATACAGCAGATCGGTTAATTCATTAATGGCTTCGTCTTTATTGGTTGCGGTCATCGTTAACTTTACGCGATTCGCATTCAGTATTTTATTGATATCCATTTATCACACCTCATTGACAAATTTTAACATTAACGCCCGACCGATAATCAGTGGGGTACGGCCTGATGCAGTTGATTAGCGATAACTTTTTCGGTGACGCGTTTAATGTCATCGTCATTAAAAAAGGCGGAAACGTAGACGACAGGAATAGATTGCTCTTCCAGATGAATCGTGGAAATAATCAGCTCAATCTCTTCCTGCTGACAAAATATCTGCATATTGCTGGCTGAGATCACGCCAGCAATAATCCAGTCAGGAAATGCGCGCAGAATACGGTTTTTTAGCAGATGCGAGGTTCCCACACCGCTGGAACACACCACCAATATACGTTTATGGGCAATTTGGCGTTCCAGTGCGGCTTGAAAATGAATGGTTAGATAGCCGACTTCATCCTCAGCGACCGATTTTAATTGAAACTGCTGACAGACTTCACTCATTGCCTGCTGAGTTATTTCATAAATATCGATAAATTCGCTTTTGATATCGTCTAATAACGGGTTGCGAATGTGTATGTGGTATTTTAAGCGGTTAAGTAATGGCTTGATATGAATCAGCAGCCCTTCATGCAAAAATTTATCCGTGCTCAGGTCGATATTGATTAATTCAGAAAATACCTGCGTCAATGCGCGTGTGATTCTGCGTGATTCGCTGTTAGAAAAGGGGGAGCGAAGCCGTTGATTATCCGCACGCTCCTCCATCACAATACCGGAAGAAATAATATATTGATAAATGAACCAGACTTCATCAGAGGGCAGCGTACTTTCGACCCGCTGCTCTATTTGGCTCACCATATTTCGAGCGATGGAGAATATGTGATTATCAACCTGCTGATGAACGGATTCCTTCTCCATGATTAACGCTTTTCCCTGCGCAATGCGGTGCATCATAATTAAGGTATGTGTGAAAATATTGATGTAATAAGGTTCGCCGAGCGGATAAGAGAGCTGCTGCTCCATGTTCTGTAGCAGCGACTCGACGAAGGACACGTCTTCTTCACCGAAATAGTGAATCAGCGCCTTATAGCTGCCGGGGTCGAGGCGGGAATGGTTAAGCGGGCCCGGTTCTTTATGGTGCATGACGTCATTAATGAGCGAGGCCATCGCCTGGCGTACCTGATTTTCACTGCCTTCAATATGTGTGCCGCTCTGGCTACGCACCAGTGACAGCCCCAGCGGATGTAGCCAACTTTCGATGATTTTCAGATCGTTAACGATAGAGGCACTGCTGATAAAATAGCGCTCTGACAGCTTGCTGATGGATGTTTCATGAGGCGTATCGCTTAACAGCTGTGAGGCGATTTTGACGCGGCGAGCATTGTTGATCAGGGCATCGGTGTCTCCGTCGTCCACGACAATTTGCTGTTCCAGTAACGCGAGGTGTCGATCGTCATCGGTGGTTAACATGATTCCTGCACCGACCTTTTTGTCTGGATAAATATTCCAGACAGAAAGGAAGGCTTCAACAAATTGCATATCACGGTAGACGGTTTTTTCGGACACATCGAGGTAATGTGCAATATCTTTAACCGTTACATATCCCTGGTGTTGTAACAGATATTTCAATAAACGGTTCTGGCGTGAGGTGAGTGGCTGCATCATATTACCCTCATGAATTTTTAGCTTTTTTGATGCTTATCGAATTGATAATTTTCTCTAAATAATTTCCTTTTTTATTGCTGCTGTTGGTTTATTTGAAAATGCTTCTTTAGTGTTCAATCTAGTCGTGATAGTTGGTAGCGACAATACTAAATGCTGTCCGCTGAATAGGACAAAATTAAAACATAGCGCTGGCTGAATATTAATTGAGACCACGATCACGTTATAGCGCGAGGTCAGTAAGACAGCCTGAACGGCCTATTAATCATTGAGTGCTGTGAGAATAAGGATGTCGGTGTCATTAAATGGAATACGGCGGGAAATCGTTTATAGGAGAAAATAAAAAGGCAAAAAAAACCGTGGTGCGCGTTCTTGCCTGATTGTGGTGGCGATGCCTGAATGAGGCATCGCCTTTTTCATTGAATGGTGAGTAATGCGGATTAGAAGTCCACGTTCACGCCCAGTTGGAAGGAACGGCCAGGCTGCACGGCGAGAGCGCGGTCATACTGTCCCTGCCGATCGTTGGTTTCAATCTGGCGGCTGCTGAGATAATCCCAATATTTACGGTCAGTCAGGTTATACACGCCGCCGTTGATTCTCACGTTTTTCGTCACGCGATAGTAGGCCGTCAGGTCAACCATACCGTAGCCGGGAATCCGCATATATTCGGCACTCGAGGCGGTGATCGCGCTACCTGCATTGGTATAGCTTTCACGGCTGGTATCTTTCGCCTGTTTCCCTTTCTGGAAGGTGGCGGTCAGGGCAGCACCGTAGCGCTGGGAAGGATCGTCGTAGGCGATACCTATCACCGCTTTCATCGGAGCAACGCTGTCGAGATCGACATAGCGGTCGCCAAGGTAGTGGGATTGCGATTGGCCTTTGGTGTAGCCAAACGCCAGCGTGGTGCTGAGCCCATCAACGGACGGGAACCAGGTGCCTAACTGTATTTTGCTGCTGACTTCGCCACCGTAGATATACGCCTTATCGCGGTTTTCTGCTTGATATATCGTATTGATGTTACTTGGCACATTGGTGAATTTATCGGGGTTAGCACTACGACGGTAGCGGGTGTTGGCGATAAAATTCTTATACGTGTTGTAGAACAGCGCGGTACGGAATGTAATTCCCTCCGTTGCTTCACCTTTTAAGCCCCATTCGACGTTGTTGCTGGTCTCTGTTTTGAGGTCGCTGTTGCCGATAAAAGCGTACTGGAAGGGGCCGGCATAGTTGGCGTCCAGGTTGGTGCTGCCATAAAGCTGGCTGGCATCCGGGAACTGCGCCCCACGACGGTACTGCACATAGGTTGTCAGTGTTGGGGTGATGTCGTAGAGGAAGCTCAGAGACGGCAGAACTTGCGTATCACTGTTGGCTTTACCGTACAGCTTGTTGACATCAGATTCATTGATCACGCTGCCGTCGCCGCTCAGACGAACCGTATTGGTCGGTTTGGTACGTTGATGAATGGCGCGTACGGCAGGAACAACCGAGAAGGCGTGCCCCGCCAGATCCCAAGTCACCGTATCCTGCACGAAGCCTCCAACGGTGTAGCTGTCGCTATCGGCTTCTGGCTGCATGATGTTATTGGCACCGGTTTGGTTAGGCGATTGTCTGAACGGGCGTTCTGTTTTGCTTTGGCTGGCGTTCAGACCCCAACTGAACTCGTGACGATCCCAGCTTTTCACCATATGGGTGTCGAATCCATAGGTGGTGACGTTGTAGTCGGAATAGACCCGGTGGCTATCCGCCGCCGCCATCCCTGTGGTTGCCGGCAGCCAGGTATTGTCGTGTGATTCGCTGTTTTGGAAGTAAATGCGGCTATCAACCAAATCGACCAGCGTATTGTTAACGGGCGTCCAGCGATCTTTCAGGCTGGCGGTCCAGCGGCGTGTCTCGCTGCTCTGTTGCGCTGTGCCGTAAATGGTGTTGTTGCCGCTTGGCAGATTACCCCAGTAGTCATAATGGGTGTGGTTGGTTTTGTGGTAGTAATCCAGCGTTCCGGTGAGTTGATGCTCGTTGTTGGCCTGCCAAATGCCGGACGCCAAAATGGCGTTAGAGTGCCAGTTGGCGGGGTAAGCGGCGATCTCGTCACTGTTATTACGCGTCTGCTGGCCGTCACGACGGCTGAGTACGACAACGCCACGCAGCTCGGCATCACCGCCTGCGGCGGTGATGCCGTTATGCCAACCATGGTTGGCGGAATCAAAATCACTCTGAAGACCAAAGTAGTCCTGCTTGCCTGCTTTGAGATAATCATCGGCAGATTTAGGGCGGAAGGAGACGCTGCCACCGAGTGCATTGATCGTATTTTCGGCGGAGGTGACGCCTGACTCAATCTCGACGCTGCTGTACAGGTAAGGGTCGATATAGTCGCGTCCCATACCGAACGTATTGAAGCCGGCACGGCTGGCGTAGCTGCGGCCTGTGGCATTGGGCAGCGCGATGCCATCGGTATCGATTGCCACTCGGTTGCTTTCAATGCCGCGAATGTTGTAGCCCGTGTACCCACCCCGGTCGAAGCCGCTCTTCCCTGTGTTACTGCCACCGCTGGTACCTGTTGCGCTCACCAGGGGCTGGTAACGCATGATGGTGCCAAAATTATTGCCGCCTTCTCTCTGCATGCCTGCGGCCGTCAGCGTCGTGCTCGAACCCGCTTTTTTCTCGATTTTTGGTGAGTTAACGACCATCACATCGTCGGTTTGTTCCGCTTTCGCCGCGGAATTATCCTGATTCTTCTCGCTGAGTGCGTTGTTGCCCGTGGTGCTATCCGCTGCCATGCTGTTCAGCGCGACGCCAGTCAAGATGCCGGTGAGAAGAATTTTATTTAAATTCTTGTTAATTAACATAATGATACTCTGCTATAAGGGTTGTTCTGGCCAGCGGCGTTGGGGAAATAGGGCGTGCTGGTAGCTAACGTCTGCAAAGGAAATGCAAGACGTCGAATAACATTAATTATCGCATGGAAATGATAATTATTATCAATATGCTAAGCATTATCATTTGTTGTTGCAACGATGATGAATAATTCTTAATGAAACGGTGTAGTGGCGATCGATGCCGCCATCGGATTTACATCAGCCATCGTCAGTGTGGAGCAGCGACACGGTTCTCTGCGAGATTGTTCCCTGTGACATCACCTCATCAGATAAGGTACTATTCCCGCCAAACATGCCGCCGCTATGGCGTGCCGGAAAGCGTAACCATCGCGCCGCGATGTGAAGGAAATGAGAGAAATGAGTGAGATGACTCATGACGGCGCAGAAAGCCTTGCGCTGAGCACGTTTACCGAAAATGCATACCTGAATTATTCCATGTACGTCATCATGGACAGGGCATTGCCGTTCATTGGCGATGGCCTGAAGCCTGTGCAGCGTCGCATTGTGTATGCGATGTCCGAACTGGGACTGAATGCCAGCGCCAAGTTTAAAAAATCTGCCCGTACCGTGGGTGACGTGCTGGGTAAATACCACCCGCACGGCGACAGCGCCTGCTATGAAGCGATGGTGCTGATGGCGCAGCCGTTCTCTTATCGCTATCCGCTGGTGGATGGTCAGGGGAACTGGGGGGCACCAGACGATCCGAAATCCTTCGCCGCCATGCGTTACACCGAATCGCGGCTGTCCAAATACGCTGAAATCCTGCTGTCGGAGTTAGGGCAGGGCACGGTCGATTACACCCCGAATTTTGACGGCACGATGCAAGAGCCGAAGATGCTGCCTGCGCGTCTGCCGAATATTTTGCTGAACGGCACCACCGGGATCGCCGTCGGCATGGCAACGGATATTCCGCCGCACAATGTGCGTGAAGTCGCTGCTGCTGCGGTAATGCTGCTGGAAAATCCAAAGGCCTCGCTGGACGAGTTATTGCAGCATGTGCAGGGGCCGGATTTCCCAACGGAGGCCGAAATCATCACGCCACGTGATGAAGTGCGCAAACTCTACCAGAATGGCCGTGGCTCGGTGCGTATGCGCGCCGTCTGGAAAAAAGAAGACGGCGAAGTAGTCATTACCGCCCTGCCGCATCAGGTTTCCGGCGCCAAAGTGCTGGAGCAGATTGCCAGCCAGATGCGTGCGAAGAAGCTGCCGATGATCGACGATCTGCGTGATGAATCCGATCACGAGAACCCGACCCGTCTGGTGCTGGTGCCGCGTTCGAACCGCATCGATTTGGATCAGGTGATGAACCATCTGTTCGCCACCACCGATCTCGAAAAGAGTTATCGCGTTAATATGAACATGATCGGTCTGGATGGTCGTCCTGGCGTGAAAGGGCTGGTCGAGATCCTGAGCGAGTGGCTGGTATTCCGTCGCGATACCGTGTGCCGTCGATTGAACTACCGTCTGGAAAAAGTGCTCAAGCGCCTGCATATCCTTGAAGGCTTGCTGATTGCGTTCCTGAATATTGATGAAGTTATCCATATCATCCGCACGGAAGATGAGCCAAAGCCCGTTCTGATGCGCCAGTTCAGCCTGAGTGAGACACAGGCTGAAGCGATCCTAGAGCTGAAATTACGTCATTTGGCCAAGCTGGAAGAGATGAAAATCCGCAGCGAGCAGGACGATCTGGCAAAAGAGCGCGATCAGCTTCAAGCGCTACTGGCGTCAGATCGTAAGCTCAGCAATCTGATTAAGAAAGAGATTCAGGCGGATGCGCAAACCTACGGTGACGATCGTCGTTCGCCGCTGCATGAACGTAGCGAAGCGAAAGCGATGAGCGAACATGATTTTGTGCCCTCCGAACCGGTCACCATTGTGCTGTCGGAAATGGGCTGGGTGCGCAGCGCCAAAGGACATGACATCGATCCTGCCGGACTGAGTTACAAAGCGGGCGACAGTTTCCGTGCTGCTGCGAAAGGTAAGAGCAATCAGCCTGTGGTGTTTATTGACTCCACCGGCCGCAGCTACGCACTGGATCCTATCACGCTACCTTCCGCACGCGGTCAGGGCGAGCCGCTGACCGGAAAACTCACACCGCCGCCGGGCGCGACGATTGAACAGGTGCTGATGGCCGCAGACGATCAGCCGCTGCTGATGGCATCGGATGCGGGCTACGGCTTCGTGTGTACCTTTAACGATCTGGTAGCGCGCAACCGTGCGGGTAAAGCGATGATTACGCTACCGGATAATGCGAAAGCGCTGGCCCCTATTGAGATCCACGGTGATGATAATCTGCTGATGGCAATCACCGCTGCTGGCAGAATGCTGTTGTTCCCGGTTTCCGATCTGCCACAGCTGTCAAAAGGCAAAGGTAACAAGATCGTGTCCATCTCTTCGGCAGATTTTGCTGAAGGTAAAGACCGTCTAACCTGGCTGTATCTGCTGCCGCCTCAGGCTTCCGTCACGCTCTATTTTGGTAAGCGTAAGCTGGTGCTGCGTCCGAACGATCTTCAGAAGTATCAGGGGGAGCGCGGACGGAAAGGCACGTTGCTGCGCGGGCTACAGCGCATTGACCGAATTGAGGTGGATGCACCGCAGCAGATTGGCACCGGCAGTAGCGAAGAATAACCCCTCCGTATTGCCCTGTGCATGTTGAGAAAGGCGGTGTAATACCGCCTTTCTTTGGTATCCGGTTGCCATCTTGCAGCAAATTGAATCACCGTGTGTTTTAGTGCGAAATCGCTATACTAGCGGCGGCTGTCGGCTAATGAGGTTGCTATGTTATCCATTTTGCGTTTTTTTATTGTCGTTATCTTTTCGATTTTGGTCTGTGTTTTTGGTTTGTTTTACTGCCTGTTCAGCCCTAGAAATCCCCGTCATGTGGCGACCTTCGGCCATCTTTTTGGGCGTTTGTCCACGGTGTTTGGCCTGAAAGTAGAAATGCGGATACCGGAAGAGGCCGCGCATTACGGCAACTGCATCTATATCGCGAATCATCAGAATAATTACGATATGGTCACGGTATCCAAAGCCGTCCAGCCTCGTACGGTTACCGTGGGTAAGAAAAGCCTACTGTGGATCCCGTTCTTCGGGCCGCTTTACTGGCTGACGGGTAATTTGCTGATTGATCGCGAAAACCGCGCTAAAGCGCATGGCACCATCGCTCAGGTGGTGAAACACATTAAAGAACGAAATACGTCTATCTGGATGTTCCCTGAAGGCACGCGCAGCCGTGGACGTGGCCTGCTGCCATTTAAAACCGGTGCCTTTCATGCCGCGATTAGCGCAGAAGTGCCGATTGTGCCGATTTGTGTGTCTACGACCAGCAATAAAGTGAAATTGAACCGCTGGAATAACGGCCTTGTTATCGTAGAAATGTTGCCGCCCATTGATACCCGTGCGTATACCAAAGATCAGGTTCGCGAGCTGGCTGCACACTGCCATGATGTGATGGCGGCCAAAATTGCCGAACTGGATGCGGAAGTGGCGTCGCGCGAAGCGGCAGACAAAAAATAAACTCACCCATCGGGTTACGCGATTATTTCTTCCGATTATTTATTTTGAATATATCGTCGAAAGAAAGAATCGCCAGTTAAACTTTGCTTACGGTTAATGGATTCACGGAGTCATTATGTCACTCAGCCGACGTCAGTTTATTCAGGCATCGGGCCTTGCGTTATGTGCGGGTATGACGCCACTGGCGGCTAAAGCCAGTGGGAATTCCGCCGCATTGCCGATACCGCCATTACTGGAGTCGCGCCGAGGTCAGCCGCTTTTTCTGACCATGCAGCGTGCCCATTGGGCATTTTCCGGTGACCGTAAGACCGCCATCTGGGGGATCAACGGCCGTTATCTGGGGCCGACGGTACGGGTGTATGACGGCGATGACGTTAAGCTGATTTACAGTAACCGCTTGAGCGAGCCTGTCGCCATGACGATCGGCGGGTTGCAGGTGCCGGGGCCGTTAATGGGCGGTGCAGCCCGCATTATTCCGCCGGGAACCGACTGGTCGCCGGTGTTGCCTATTCGTCAGCCATCAGCGACCTGCTGGTATCATGCGAATACGCCGAACCGCATGGCACCCCATATCTATAACGGGCTGGCTGGACTATGGCTGGTGGAAGACAGAGCCAGTAAATCCCTGCCGCTGCCCAATCACTACGGTGTTGATGATTTTCCGTTGATTATTCAGGATAAACGACTGGATAACTTTGGTGTCCCTATTTATAACTCGCCTTCTGGTGGTGGCTTTGTGGGGGATTCGCTCTTAGTCAACGGCATCCAAAACCCCTTTGTTGAAGTGTCCCGTGGCTGGGTGCGTCTGAGATTGCTGAACGCGTCGAACTCTCGTCGTTACGTGATGCGGCTCAGCGATGGTCGCGCGATGCATGTGATTGCCAGCGATCAAGGGCTTCTGCCCGCACCGATGGCGGTGAACCTGCTTTCTCTCGCGCCCGGTGAACGACGCGAGATTCTGATCGACATGTCGCAGGGTGAAGACGTCACGCTGACGGCAGGGGAGTCGGCTGGGATTATGGATCGCCTGCGCGGCTTATTTGAGCCTTCCAGCATCCTGATCTCCAGCCAGATCCTCACGCTTAAGCCGACAGGGCTGTTGCCATTGGTGACGGACAATCTGCCGATGCGTCTGCTGGCTGACAACATCATTGAAGGCAGCATCAGCCGCACGCGTGAATTCCGTCTGGGGGACAGCTTGCCCGGCATCAACGGCGCAATGTGGGACATGACGCGTGCCGATGTGCAAACGCAGCTTGGCCGCTGTGAGCGCTGGATTATCCATGCCGATACGCCGCAGGCTTTCCACATTCAGGGCGTTAAATTTCTGGTGCGTAGCGCGAATGGCGGCCCTCCGGCGGTCGAGGACAGCGGCTGGAAAGATACGGTGTGGGTGGATAACGATGTTGAGCTGCTGGTTTATTTTATGCAGCCTTCTTCAATGGCGTTCCCTTTCCTGTATTACAGCCAGACGCTGGAGTTGGCCGATCGCGGTTCAACGGGACAGCTCATCGTACAGCCCGCGACGTAAGCCCCTTATAGCTTGCCATTCCCCTTCCGTCTTTATCCCTCTGCCGTGACACGTGTGACGGCAGTTGCGTCTGACGTGCTGCCCGTTCATCAGACTATGGGTTTCTGGTATCCACCTGTTTCTTAATGTGATCCACCTCTATTCAGACAAACCAAAATTAAAGATGCGAAGTCATGCGGACGATACCTTATAGAGTGATGTTGCTATGAATTAGGGGGGGGGAATTACGTTTTGCATCGCATGCTGTTCCCGATCTATAGGTGCTAAAAAACATTTTTTATTACAACAATTTCAGCGTCAGAGCGTTTCGTTTCGTCAGGAAATCAGGTTCACTTCCTGTTTTAACCTGCGCAGCAGCTAGAATGCTGCGTCACTAAAAAGGCTGCACTATGCGGGAATTACTGCTTTGGGTCAGGGATAAACTGGCTGAAGCGTCATCGGCGCCTCGCTATATGAAGCTCGCGTCGTTGCTTGAATCAGAAATCGGCCATCGGAAGGCGTTAGCAGGACAGTTTTTACCTGCGGAAAGACTGATTGCGCAACAGCTGGGATTATCACGCGTAACGGTTTCCCGTTCCCTGTCGCTGCTGGAAGATAAAGGGTTGATTGTTCGCCAGCAAGGGGTGGGAACCCGCGTGGCTCAACGGCTTAACTACGCATTGAACGCCGAGGATGAAGGGTTCACCGCGCTGGTGCTGAAACAGGGTGGCGTGGCTGGCAGTCTGTGGCTAGAGAAAGCAATATTGGTTCCGCCTGTGGCCATCGCGGCAAAAATGTTTTTGCCGGAAGGCGAGGCCGTCACTTATCTGCGGCGTGTACGGCTGAGTAATGGCGACCCCGTCTCGCTGGAAACGACCTGGATTCCGCAACAATTTCTCCCCGACCCGGAAGCGCTTGAGCAATCCCTCTATCAATATTGGATGACGCGTGGGGTCACGCCGGACAAGAAACGCTATCGTTTCAAAGCGATTGCCTGTGCGGCAGAGATCGCCACGCTGCTTGGTATTGCGGCGGAGACGCCAGCGCTGTATTGCCAACTGCATGTTTATAACGATCGGGGTGAACTGCTTGAATACAGCGAGGCACATTGCCGTAGCGATGTGTATGAGATTCAGTTTGCTAATTAGAAGAAAAATGCCAGTACGGTGAATGCTGGCATTAAAGGTGGAGTAGCTCTTAGTCGTGGATTAGCGCTTAGTCGTTTCTCGGTTCATCTGGGTCTGAGCCCAGTCGCTTCCCACTGTCCAGCTTGGCAATGTCACCCAGTTCGTCTTTATCCAAACGGAAATCGAACACCTCAAAGTTTTCCTTGATGCGGGAAGGCGTCACCGATTTAGGAATCACCACCAGCCCGCTGTCCAGATGCCAGCGGATCACGATCTGTGCGGGTGTTTTTCCGTATTTGCTTGCCAGCTTGCGAATAATGGGGTGATCAAAAACGCCCTCGCCGCCCTGTGCCAGCGGACTCCAGGATTCGGTCTGGATATGATGCGTCGCGTTCCAGGCGTGGAGTTGCCTTTGCTGGAGCAGAGGATGTAGCTCGACCTGATCGATAACCGGTAATACACCCGTTTCTTCTTTTAGCCGCTGTAAATGGTGGATATGGAAATTACTGACGCCGATGCTTTTCGCCAGGCCTTGTTCCTGGAGTTTGATGAGCCCGCGCCAGGCATTCACGAATGTGTTCTGTTGCGGGAGTGGCCAGTGAATCAGGTAGAGATCGACATAATCTAACTGAAGTTTTCGCAGGCTTTCCTCCAGCGCTTTCTGGGGATCGGTGTGATCGCCATTCCAGAGTTTGGTGGTAATGAAGACTTCTTCACGCGGCAGATTCGCGGAGCTCAGCGCCTGACCAACAGCTTCCTCGTTCTTATAAATAGCGGCGGTATCGATCGCCCGATAACCGATGGACAATGCTTCAGTCACGGCAATCACCGTGTCCTCACTGCTTGCTCGCCAGACATCAAGGCCCAACTGGGGCATGATATTGCCGTCCGCCAGCTTAACTTTCGGTTGCGTCATCTCATTCTCCTTTTATATCCGTTAATCCATATAAGTATCATAGGGTTAACTGGATGGGCGACCTGTTCATATCACGAAAATAGCGGAGCGTGATCCCCTAGCAGGAACAGGCATATGATTTCATTCTAGTAGAAAAATGCATCATTTATGGGGTGCCCGACGATAAAGGGAGCCGATTGGCTCCCTTTAGCAGACACAGTATTGAAGTGAGGGGATAAGTATTGTTTAAATGATCGCGTCTTCTCCTCTAACTTGTAGGATTAGGAACGGAGAGACTTAGCACGCCGCTTCGTAAATCTTCTGGCTCTCTTCCAGCGTGATGTCGCGGTGCTCACCTAGCGCGGTCAGGCCATGCTCGTTGAGCTTGGCGACCAGTGTTGGAATGGAACTGCCATCCAACTGATAGTCAGACATGCGGGTCGGTACGCCCATCTTCTCGAAGAAGTCGCGTGTGGCGGCAATCGCGTCGTCAATGCGCTGGTCTTCGCTGCCGTCACGCAGGTTCCAGACGCGCTCGGCGTATTGCAGCAGTTTGTCGCGCTTCTGGGCTTTTCTCGCTGCCAGCATGGCAGGCAGCACAATGGCCAGCGTCTGCGCATGGTCGAGTCCGTGCAGCGCTGTTAATTCATGCCCTAACATATGGGTTGACCAGTCCTGCGGCACGCCTGCGCCAATCAGACCGTTCAACGCCATAGTGGCGCTCCACATCACATTCGCTCTGACTTTGTAGTTTTCCGGCTCTGCCAGCGCGCGCGGACCTTCTTCAACCAGCGTCAGTAGCAAGCCTTCCGCAAAACGATCCTGTACTTTGCCATCGACGGAATACGTCAGGTACTGCTCAACCGTGTGAACGAAAGCATCGACCACGCCGTTCGCAATTTGGCGAGCGGGCAGGGTATAGGTCACGACTGGATCGAGCACGGCGAAAAGCGGCTGTGTGTGGCGTGAACGGAAGGCGAGCTTATCGTTGGTCGATTTACGGGTGATGACTGCGCCGTTATTGGATTCTGAACCGGTCGCTGGCAGGGTGAGCACGGCTGCCATCGCGACGCCGCGATCGATTTCCGCGCCACCGGTTTGCAGAATATGCCACGGGTCCTGCGCGGCCTGATAATCTGCGGCAGCAGCGATAAATTTCGTGCCATCGACGACAGACCCCCCGCCAACGGCCAGCAGGAAATCAATCTTCTCTGCACGAACGACTTCGACGGCTTTCATCAGCGTTTCGTAAGTCGGGTTCGGTTCAATGCCGGAAAACTCGCGTACGTTGCGGCCTTCTAATGCACGATAGACCTGATCCAGCACACCATTGCGCTTCACGCTGCCGCCGCCGTAGGTGATGAGGATGCGGGCATCGGCAGGAATTTCTTTGCCTAATTCAGCAATCTGGCCTTCGCCAAACAAAATCTTGGTAGGGGTATGAAGTGTGAAATTGAGCATAGGTTATTTGTCCAGTTTAAAGCCCTGTTGGAGGATAGCGGGTAAGACTTTCGGGAAATAAATGTGCTGATAGTAGCTGGCGGTGTTGTCACCCCAGTTGTCGCCGTCTGCGCGGCCGGTTTGCTGCCAGTGTGTCACCAGCGTTTTGTTATATTGCTCGATCGCCGCAGGCAGAACGTCCTGATGATAGGTTTCATCGTGCCGGAAGGACGTCAGCGGCAGGCGCGGTTTCTGATGTGCAGGTGTGTCCACGTAGCCAATAGCGACGCCAGCGACGGGGAACGTCAGTTCAGGCAGTTCCAGAAAGTCGATCATCGCCTGCGGATCGCGACGAATACCGCCAATCGGGACGATGCCCAGCTCAAATGAGCGTGCGGCGGCCATCAGCGTGCCGAGCGCGATGCCGACATCCGTTGTGCCGGCGATCAGGCTTTCTATGCTTTCATGCGCGTGCTGTTGCTTGTCGCTCATGGCAATCCCGACCTGCGTTTTATGCATGTCTAGCACCACGGTAATGAAGACGGGCGCTTTGGCAATCCACGGCTGACCGCCGGCCAATTCGGCGATGCGCGCTCTGCGTTCCGGGTCGCGGGTGACAATGAGCGAAACCTGCTGAGAGTTTACGGACGTCGGTGCCAGATGGGCGGACTGAATAATGGCATCCAGCACGTCATCGGGAATCGCTTTATCAAGATAGCTACGTTCACTGCGGTGTGAGGTGAACAGCTCGATCGTTTTATTCATGTCTTTTCCCATGGGATGAGGGGGCGAATGTATGCATCGTATTGTCATCAACCCATGAAAGACGTTCAATGCACATTTCTGTTTGCTTGTTGCCTATTTCTCCAAAATACAGGAGGAAAGGGTGATAATAATTCGCAGATATGTCATTTTGTTTCTTCTGTCAGGAGAGAGGCTTCGGGCAGGAAAGCGAACCCGTAGCGAGATAACACCATTGTGACGCAAACTCAAATCATGTCGATGGAAAGCCAGTCTGAGCGGGCTGTTCAAAAACCAGCGGTTCATGCACCACGAACTCAGAAAGACCCAGAGCAGCAGACGGTGCGGCAACGTATCGTGCAGCAAGCAATACGCTGTTCTAGCAAAAGCTGGGTTACGCCTTCGCTCGTGCCGCAGGTCAAAATTCTTTATACGGAACAGCATCATCCGCGTGTGCCGGTTATGTATGAGCCGACGATTGTCATCATTTTTCAGGGACAGAAGATTGGCTATCTGGGCGGGAAAACGTTCCAGTATGACCCGGAAAACTATCTGTTGATGACCGTGCCGCTGCCGTTCGAATGTGAAACGATAGCCAGCGTTGAATCCCCCCTGGTGGGGATGGCGATCCGTATTGATATCCAGATGCTTCAGGATTTGTTGATCGACATCGGTGATGACGACAGCGCGATCCGCCCCTGTTCCTGCACATGTGGTGTGAACAGCGCGCCGCTGACCGATGAGATTCTGTGTGCTGTTGAACGGTTGCTGGATGCGATGGATAACCCGCGTGATGCCCGCGTCCTGGGCCCGACGATTGTGCGTGAGATTATCTATCATATGCTCTGCGGCGAACGCGGTGCGGCACTACAGGCGCTGGTCAATCGGCACACGCACTTCAGCCAGATTGCCAAGTCTCTGCGACGTATCGAAAACCACTATGCCGATAGCCTGAATGTGGAACAACTGGCGGCTGAAGTGAACATGAGCGTCTCGGCGTTTCACCATAATTTTAAAGCTGTCACTAATACATCGCCGTTGCAGTACCTGAAATCCTACCGCTTACACAAAGCACGCGTGATGATGATCAACGAAGGGCTGAGAGCGGGTGTCGCGGCCGCTCGCGTAGGGTATGAGAGCGTGTCGCAGTTTAGCCGGGAATTTAAGCGCTATTTCGGTGCGACGCCGAGCGATGAAGCGGCGAGATTAAAGGCCAGCAATATGGTGGCTGAAGAAAGCTGAAGGCGTTAAGAAAGCGTGCAGTTACCGATTAGGCGACGGCACGTTTTTTACGCCACACCATGACAGCCATGCCAATCAGACCGCTGACCAGCAAAATAATCGGGAGCAGGATCAGCGCGGTCATCACCTGATCTTCATAGCGTTTGACCAGCGGAATGTGGCTGAGCGCATAGCCGAGCGTGACAATTCCCCCGACCCACAGCAGCCCGCTGAGCCAGTTGAAAATCTGAAAGCGCGTATTATTTAATCCGGAAATGCCCGCCATCGTCGGCAGCAGCGTGCGGATAAACGCTAAAAAGCGCCCAATCAGCAGCGCCATCAGGCCGTGGCGGTGGAATAGGTGATGGGCACGTTGGTGGTAATGGGCTGGAAGTTGCAATAGCCACCCCTTTACCAGACGCGTATCACTCAGCCAGCGCCCTTGAAGGTAGCTGAGCCAGCAGCCGAGGCTGGCGGCGACGGTGAGCAGAATCATCGTAGGGAAAAAGCTCATCACGCCTTTGGCAATCATGGCACCCGTGAGCAACAGCAGGCTGTCGCCGGGTAGAAAAGAGGCTGGAAGCAGACCGTTCTCCAGAAACAGCGTCGTGAACAGAATGCCATAAACCACCCAAATGACGTGGGGCTCGGCCAGTGCACTAAAATCCTGCTGCCAGAGCGCCTGAATAATGTCGTGAACCACACTCATATTACATCCCGCCAGTGACGATATTCACTATCTCTCAGGCTGCGGCGATGGAACGCTGAATTACCTGAAATCTACTGCCTATCAAGCCCTAAAATCGGTTGGGCAAAACGCCTTGCTGCATTGTGAGAATGCGACAGGGCTTAATGCTTAATTTTGGTTAAGGTAACGCGGTTTTTAGTAAGCGTTGACTCATGATTATGATAACGCATTACCCACTGCGTCGCAGGGGAAATCAAGATGTGTCGGCTTTATGGCTGTCACACTTTCTATATTTTATTGCCTGCCTATACCCGTCATACTTCAAGCCGCATGCGCGTTGGCTACGCTACTCGGCACACTAACGTCTACCTCGCCCCGTTGGGGCCGCTGCAAGCAGCGTTCAAACCTGCCTCTGAGATTTGTCATTCACCCGAATCACTTACCTGAGTAAGCTCATCGGGATTCTCTCTCTTGCCGCGTTACGATGCTTATTACTGAGCATCGCCCTAAAGGGCTGAGGGATCCCCACAAACCCAGTGCTAATAAACC
>NZ_JBJXVK010000014.1:0-120704 GCF_046159765.1 Pectobacterium artocarpous | reverse complement strand
GAACAGCAGTATTATCAACGACTCGAAAGTGTCTAGATTACCCGTAGCGATTCAGTGGGATATGAAACCTATTATAGATTCGGTTTATAAACTCGATTGCCTGGATGAGGCACTCAAGCATATGCAGAGCGCTTCCCATTTTGGCAAAATTGCAGTCAAAATTGCATAAATTACTGATGTTAGCTTTTTGACGCTGAAAAGTGTTTTGCGGACGTATAATTGCTCAGTGGAACGGCCAAATTCTGTCTATGTGGTGCCAAGGTTCGCATATCGCATAATGTATGACGCTATGTTACAAAAGGGGTCTGAGCCATTCCGGTAGAATGGGGTTGCTATCTACCGGAATGGTGAAGGTTCGTCTTTAGCCGAGATTATCCAACACCACGATGATGGCATTGAAGACGTGGTATTTGATTCAACATATCAACACGACCAAATAAATGACAGCACCGGCAAGACCAGATTCCTCCTTTTTATCCATTGGTTCGCATAATGTATATTATGTTAAATTAAATAATGAAGCTAAATATCACCACGATGACAGCCTCGTAAAGAAAGCGCCCTAAGCCGACTGGTTTAGGCTGTGTTGCGGGCATACCATTGCCGCTCGCCCCGCTTTCTTGTAACCTTCCCCCTGCTACATGCCCAACCCAATACACAATCTGAAATTACCGGACGTTACATGGCTGCTCATATTTCTAAAGATCCTTTGCATGGTGTCACGCTTGAAATGCAAGTCAATGCGCTGGTTACCCGTTTTGGTTGGGTTCAACTGGGCAAGTTGATCAACATCAATTGCTTCAAAAACGATCCCAGTGTCAAGTCCAGCTTAAAATTTTTACGTCGGACGCCCTGGGCCCGTGCCGAAGTTGAAGCGCTGTATCTCGATTCTCTGGATGACTCCTTTTCCGTAAAACCAGATGATACCGCCCTCGACCCATGGGCAAATAGCCGCAGAAATAAGAGCTAATCAACGTGAAAAAGCCAGTCGTACTGATTGCCGCGGCGCTTCTACTTGTCAGTTGCGCATCTAAACCACCGAGCTCGCTTGTCACCCCGTTTCCCCCTATTCAACAGCCGCTTCCGACGACATCTCCGCAGAGCCAGGAGCCGATGCGTGGCGTGTGGCTGGCGACCGTCTCCCGTCTCGATTGGCCGCCGGTAGCCTCTGTCAATGCCAGCAGCCCTGCTATCCGCATTGCTCTGCAGCAGGAAACACTGAAAAGTAAGCTTGATAAGTTGAAAAACCTCGGTATCAATACCGTCTTTTTCCAGGTTAAGCCGGATGGGACCGCGCTCTGGCCCTCTAAAATATTGCCTTGGTCTGATATGATGACAGGCCATATTGGTGAAGATCCTGGCTACGATCCGCTACAGTTCATGCTGGATGAAGCGCACAAACGAGGTATGAAAGTCCATGCCTGGTTTAATCCCTACCGTGTTTCTGTCAACACGAAATCTGCAACCGTCGCGGAGTTAAACCGCACATTATCGCAGAATCCGGCCAGCGTATTTGTGTTGCATCGTGACTGGATCCGCACGGCGGGCGATCGCTTCGTACTCGACCCTGGCATTCCGGAAGCACGAAACTGGATCACCAGTATCGTGGCCGAAGTCGTTGCACGCTACCCGATTGACGGCGTGCAGTTCGATGACTATTTCTATGCCGAATCACCCGGCTCCGCGCTGGACGATAGCGCGACCTTTAAAATATATGGCCAAGGATTTGCTTCAAAAGCCGACTGGCGGCGGCATAATACGCAGCAGCTCATTGAGCAGGTTTCCCACACCATCAAGCAGTTGAAACCCGACGTTGAATTCGGCGTTAGCCCCGCTGGCGTATGGCGGAACCGATCGCATGATGCGGCCGGTTCCGACACGCGAGGCGCTGCCGCCTACGATGAAGCGTATGCCGATACCCGCCTGTGGGTGCAGCAAGGGTTGCTGGATTATATCGCCCCACAACTATACTGGCCCTTCGCGCGCGATGCCGCGCGCTATGATGTATTGGCGAAATGGTGGGCGGACGTTGTGAAGCCGACAAGCACGCACCTTTATATTGGTGTGGCGCTGTATAAAGTGGGTGAACCTTCAAAGAATGAACCCGATTGGACGATACATGGCGGCGTACCGGAACTGAAAAAACAGCTCGATTTGAATGAATCTATGCCGCACATTAATGGCACGATACTGTTCAGAGAGAACTCTCTCAATCAGCCACAGACTCAGGATGCGGTTAATTACCTCAAAAGTCGATGGAACCCCATTTAACCGGGCGCTAGCCACGCGCCCGCCGCCTTTTAAAGTAATATTTGATCGAAAAAAGCGTCGAGTAACAGGCAGGACAACGCCAGTCGGTTTGATGTTCGCTGAACATCTCACCAGAGAGACGACCAACCATAAAAATGCTGTCATCACTTCAACTCATTGGAGAAATCCCGCTCTGGCTAAAAGGGCTGTTTACTCCACTTGTTACCACTTTTTCGGCGAAAAAATTCTACTGGAGGAGGTTTTTTTTGCTTATTTAATAAGCATGTAAGATGGTCGTGGCATCATACCTCGAGATAACTCACTCAAGCTATTGATTTACTTGTAAAAAAATAAAGGTTTCGAAACAAAATAAATCATTGAGTCGGTGACTGAAAAAACCTATATTGGCCGCGCTTTTTTATGGCAATGACATGTTTAATTCATTTTTCAACTGTGGAGTCCCAATAACCTCCACGGTTGTAGGAGAGATATGATGACGGATAAAGTCCGTATTGACAGTTTAGGTGCGAATTCATTAACCGGAAACAATGAAACCTATTTGGCAAGACAAGCTGAATTTGAATCGAACGTGAGGAGTTATCCACGCAAATTGCCTTTGGCAATTGCGAAAGCTGAAGGTGTGTGGATCACCGATGTTGAAAACAATCAATATCTTGATTGTCTGGCGGGTGCGGGTACGCTCGCGCTTGGACATAACCATCCTGACGTGCTGCAAAGCATCCAAAGTGTCATTACTAGCGGCTTGCCGTTACATACACTTGATCTGACAACGCCGTTGAAAGATCAGTTCTCCGAATATCTGCTTTCTTTATTACCGGGTCAAGGAAAAGAGTACTGCCTTCAGTTTACCGGTCCTTCTGGTGCCGATGCGGTTGAAGCCGCGCTGAAACTGGCAAAAAAATACACCGGTCGTTCTGGTGTGATCAGCTTCTCCGGCGGCTACCACGGCATGACGCATGGCGCGTTGTCCGTAACGGGTAACCTGTCTCCGAAAGAAGCCGTCGACGGCATGATGCCTGAAGTTCAGTTTATGCCTTATCCGCATCAGTATCGTTGCCCGCTGGGCATCGGCGGTGACGCTGGTGTGAAAGCATTAACCTACTATTTTGAAAACCTGATCAATGACGTTGAGAGCGGCGTACGCAAACCAGCGGCGGTGATTCTGGAAGCCGTTCAGGGTGAAGGCGGCGTTAACCCGGCTCCTGCCGAGTGGTTGCAGCGCATCCGTAAAGTGACGCAGGAACACGGCATTCTGCTGATCATCGACGAAGTTCAGGCCGGTTTTGCACGTACGGGTAAATTCTTCGCCTTTGAACACGCTGGCATTGAGCCAGATATCATCGTGATGTCCAAAGCCGTTGGTGGCGGTCTGCCATTAGCCGTACTGGGTATCAAGAAGCAGTTCGATGCCTGGGCGCCGGGTCACCACACGGGTACTTTCCGCGGTAACCAACTGGCGATGGCAACTGGCCTGACGACGTTGAAGCATCTGAAAGATAATCAGGTGGCAAACAAAGTCGCTGAGCAAGGTGAATGGCTGAAAGCGAAACTGGCTGAGCTGCAAAAACGTTATCCGGTGATCGGCCACATTCGTGGTCTGGGGTTAATGATCGGAATTGAGATTGTTAAGTCTGGCGAAGCGCAGGATCACATGGGTTGCTACCCGGCCGATGCCGAGCTGTCTGCGCTGTTGCAGAAAAAATGCTTTGAATCAGGCTTGATTCTGGAGCGCGGTGGCCGCAATGGCTGCGTTCTGCGTCTGCTGCCTTCCCTGCTGATCAGCAATGCTGAATTGGAAATCTTCCTGGATAAATTTGAAAACGCCCTGCTGTCTGCTGGCGTGAAGCCAGTCTGAGTGGAGCGAATGACCACGATGTCCCAATTAGTGGAAACAGAAGCAGTGGAAACAAAAGTCAGCCCGATTCTGGCCTCTTCTGCGCAGAGTATCGAAGCCTATCAGGAAGCGATCGCGCAGAGTAGTCAGGCCGTCATGCAGTGGCTGCAACAGCCTGAGATGTATCAGGGAAAAACCGTTGCTGAACTGCGTGAACGCATCACACTGGATTTTAATCCTCAGGGCTTGGGTAACCAGGCCGCTATTGAGCGTGCGATTGAGTACTTTTTGAAAGACAGCCTGTCGGTGCATCACCCGCAGTGCGTTGCTCACCTGCACTGCCCGAGTCTGGTGGTCAGCCAGGCGGCGGAAATTTTGATTAACGCCACCAACCAGAGCATGGACTCCTGGGATCAAAGTCCGTCAGCGACCATCATTGAGATGAAGCTGATTGAATGGCTGCGTACTCAAGTCGGTTATCAATCTGGAGACGCAGGCGTGTTCACCAGCGGCGGCACCCAGAGTAACCTGATGGGGTTGATGCTGGCGCGTGATGCCTTCTTTGCCCGTCAGGGACATTCGATCCAGCAAGATGGATTGGTGGGTAACCTGAAGAAAATTAAAGTGTTCTGTTCTGAAAATGCCCATTTCTCGGTGCAAAAGAACATGGCTTTACTGGGGCTGGGTTATCAATGCGTTACGCTGGTGAAAACTGACCGCTTCGCGCGGATGGATCTGAACGATTTAGCGGAAAAAGTGGCGCAGGCCAAAGCTAATGGCGAGCAGATTCTGGCGATTGTCGCGACAGCGGGTACCACGGATGCGGGTGCAATCGATCCTCTGCGGGCGATTGCGACACTGGCCGCAGAACACCAGATTTGGGTTCACGTTGATGCAGCTTGGGGCGGCGCACTGCTGCTGTCCGAGAAGTATCGCGATTATCTGGACGGCATTGAACTGGTGGATTCCATTACGTTGGATTTCCACAAACAGTTCTTCCAGACCATCAGCTGTGGCGCATTCTTGTTAAAAGAAGCTCGTCACTATGAGCTGATGCGCTATCAGGCGGCTTATCTGAACTCTGAGTTTGATGAAGCACAGGGCGTTCCGAATCTGGTGTCTAAGTCATTGCAGACAACGCGCCGTTTTGATGCGCTGAAACTGTGGATGGGTCTGGAAGCGTTAGGTCAACAGCAGTACGCGGCGATCATCGATCACGGTGTTACGCTAGCACAGCAGGTTGCACAGTATGTGGATGAACACGCGTCACTGGAATTGGTGATGCAGCCGCAACTGGCAAGCGTGCTGTTCCGCTATCGTCCGCAGCAACTGGCGACAGCGGATGATGCGACTATTGCATTGCTCAACCAACGCATTGGCGATGCGCTGTTGGAGTCAGGTCGTGCCAACGTGGGCGTTACCGAGTTTAACGGCGTAACCTGCCTGAAACTGACGTTACTGAACCCAACCGTTACGCTGGACGATGTTAACGTCCTGCTGGCACTGGTTGAAAGCACCGCTCAGCCGTTGCTGAACGCGTAATGCGTTAACACACCGATCTGGAAGACAAGCCGGTAACCGCTGAGGTTATCGGCTTTTTACTTTCTCTCTCCCTCTGCTGCTGGAGAATGATAAGCGTCACCCTACCACGGCTGGAAAGGGTCAGGAAAATGGCGCCATGCATCAGGGCCTAGCGCGATTTCTTCGTCTGTCAGTAAAGCATGGTTCAATTTGGAACGCATGCTGTCTTCATCCATATCGATCCCTATAAAGACCAACTCCTGACGGGCATCACCGATGTCATCCATCCAGTTTGACAAAATGTAATGCAGCGATTCGGGGTCGTCTGGCCAACGTTCTCTGGGAACACTCGCCCACCATTGACCGGCGAATCCTTCACGTGCCACACCGCCGGCTTGTGACCATGAACCCGCGCCGCCCGGACGGCTTGCCAGCCAGAAAAAGCCCTTAGACCTTACTACACCGGGCAATTCCCCCGCGATAACATCCCAAAAACGCGCCGGATGAAACGGTTTACGTGCTCGGAAAACGAAATGAGTAATACCATACTCTTCTGTTTCCGGTGTGTGTTCGCCCCGTAATTCCTTGAGCCAGCCGGGAGCCTGTGAGGCAGCATCAAAATCGAATAAACCGGTATTAAGCACTTGATTCAGTGGAAACTGCCCAAACTGGGAAACCACGATTTTCGCACGAGGATTCAGTGAATGCAGGATAGCCATTAGCTTTTCCTGCTGGGGTTTGTCGATCAGATCAACCTTGTTCAGCACCAGAACATCACAGAATTCAATTTGGTCGATCAGTAAATCCACAACTGTACGCTCATCCTCCTCGCCCAACGATTCTCCGCGTGAGCGGATGCTTTCATTCGCGCTATAGTCTTTTAAAAAATTAAACGCATCCACGACGGTAACCAGCGTATCCAACCTCGCCACATCGGAAAGGCTTTCTCCATCATCACCGGCAAACGTGAAGGTTTCGGCAACGGGTAGAGGTTCCGCAATCCCTGTAGATTCAATCACTAACTGGTCAAAACGCCCTTCTTTGGCAAGCTGACTGACTTCCAGTAACAGATCTTCGCGTAACGTGCAGCAGATGCAGCCGTTACTCATTTCCACCAGTTTTTCATCCGTGCGCGACAGTGCCGCGCCCCCTTCTCTGACCAGCGTGGCGTCAATATTCACTTCGGACATATCATTGACGATGACGGCAACCCGGCGACCTTCACGGTTAGCAAGAATATGGTTCAGCAACGTCGTTTTACCCGCCCCCAAAAAACCCGACAGCACGGTGACGGGCAATCTGTTATCTACCCTTTCGTATCTGGAAACTTCAGACATTATTCGCATCCTTCTCTGGCTTGTTACACTATCGAACAAATAAATAGACGTTCTCGATAACCCGTGCAGGAATAAGCACGACCCATCTGAATTTATTGTGATGTTATAACATAACAATAAATCATTACCAGTTTTGTAAGGGATTACAATGGATGCGGCTTTCAGCCCCGCGAATAAAACCCGCAGGGCTGATGGTAAAACAAGAGCTTAGTACGAATATCCTGGTTTTTTCGCCAGCGTTTCCAACTGCGGTTTAATCAGCGGATCGTAAACGTCATCCTTCCAGCGGTCGGGCTGAATTTCGTTAAACGCCACAGAAAGCGAGTCGTCAGAAGAGCCGAAATGCTTCTTCAGAACCGCAGCGAGATCTTCAGCGACAACTTTTTTCTCTTCTTCAGACAGGTTTCTTGGGAAGTGTTTGACGTCAATATGAGGCATGGGAGAGTCCTTTTCAGTGATGAAACAGCACGATGATTAAGATAGCTATTGCGCATGCAGACGGCAATAGAATGCCCACGCCTGATGATAAACCATCCATCTGAGATAAATTGGCCTAAACTCATCGAAGTGTGTCATTCAGGCCACTGTTAGCGACCGGTCAGATTCTTATACTGCTTCTGTTTGGTGCGTAACGGCACCGCCAGTTAACTTGATATGGGAGCGATAAGATGAAAATAACGCAGATTCGCAATGCGACATTACGACTGGAATTTGGTGAGCAGGAAAGTAGCCAGATCATTATGCTATTGGTGAAGAGACGGATCGCCGCCTATCCTTAAAATGTACTAATGGTCACATTCAGCAATACCACGAATATAACACCTCACTGCAAGCATACGCCCTTTCTGACCAACGTTAATCGCCCATCGTGACACTCTGTTTATCCACGATAAAACATGGAGAACCCATGCAAACGCGTAACACGAAGCTGATTATTTTCAGCGATCTCGACGGATCGTTGCTCGATCATGAGACTTATCGGTGGGATGCCGCACAACCGTGGCTGATGCGGCTGGCAAATGAGGCAATTCCGCTGATTATCACCACCAGTAAAACGGCGGCCGAAGTTGAACCCTTACGGCAGGCGCTCGGGCTGGAACATTATCCCTATATTGCAGAAAACGGTGCCATTGCCGCTCTCCCACGGGCATGGCAAACGCACCCCGATTACCCATGGAAGCGGATTGGCATGGAATATTCCGTCATTCGTGATCGGTTGGCACAGCTACGAGCATTTGGTTTCCGCTTCAAAGGCTTTGGCGATATGAACCACGCAGAAATCGCAGAGGTGACTGGGCTTACCGAGCAAGAGGCCCACTGGGCACAACAGCGTGAAGCCTCTGAGCCGCTACTTTGGCTGGATGATGCTGGCAAGTTACCGCATTTTTGCCAGTTATTAGCGGAGATGGAGCTGTCTCTAACTCAAGGAGGTCGCTTCCATCACGTTATGGGTAAGCAAGTGAGTAAGGGCTTTACGACAAACTGGATAAAAACGCAGTATATCGAGAAATACGCGACTTCCGTCAAAACGCTTGGCTTGGGCGATGGCCCTAACGATGTTTCCTTCTTATGCACAGTAGACTGTGCCGTACTCATTAAAGGTAAAGAAAATCAAATTCTTACCCTGCCTGAGTCGTACGCTGGTGAGCAATATTGTACGCAGGCTTCAGGGCCTCGGGGTTGGAGTGAAGGGCTGGAGCATTTTATCGGCAACGGCCATTTCCTGGCATGAACTTGCGACAAGATGGTATGGGAGCATAGGATGAGCGAATTTTATCAAGATGGCATCATTACCAATTTTCACAACCTCACTCAAAGAAGTACGGAAGAGTTGGAGTATGAACTTCAGGTATTTTCTGGGCAAAACAGTATGGGGCTGATTTTGCCATCGCTCTATTCTGAGCTGGAAGGCCCTGCGCTGAGCCACATTATCGATCAGCTGTCTCAAGTGTCTTACCTTGGCGAAATTGTGATTGGGCTAGATCGCGCTGACCGGGAACAGTTTCTTTACGCTCGAAAATTCTTTTCTCGCCTGCCGCAACGACATCGAATTCTGTGGAACGATGGCCCACGCCTGAAAGCGCTCAGCGATGAACTGGCAGAAAAAGCGCTGGCACCGCAGGAGCCCGGCAAGGGGCGGAATGTCTGGTTTTGTGTCGGTTACACGTTAGCATCGCGTCGCTCTGCCTGTGTTGCACTGCATGATTGTGACATTGTCACTTATGACCGTGCGATGCTGGCTCGTCTGCTCTACCCTGTGGCGAATCCACATTTTAGTTACGATTTTTGCAAAGGCTATTACGCCCGCGTTGCAGAGGGAAAACTGAATGGTCGCGTGGGACGCCTGCTGGTCTATCCGCTATTGAAATCGCTGCAAAAGGTCTACGGCAATTCCGACTATCTGGATTACATGCGCAGTTACCGTTATCCGCTTTCCGGTGAGTTTGCGATGCGCACCGCAATCCTGAATAACCTGCGTATCCCAAGCGATTGGGGGTTGGAAATTGGCGTGCTGTCAGAAATTCATCGTGGAACCGCAACCCGCCGTATTTGTCAGGTCGATATTGCGGATCGCTACGACCATAAACATCAGCCGATGTCTGAAGATGACCCGAATGCAGGATTACAGCGTATGGCGGCTGACATCACCAAAGCGCTGTATCGTAAACTGGCGATTCTCGGCGTGAATATCACTGCGGACTCTTTCCGCGTTCTGCGGGCGACTTACTATCGCACCGCCCTTGATATGATCGATGCTTTCGAACATGACGCCCGTATGAACGGCCTGAGTTTTGATCGTCACAAAGAGGAGTCGGCAGTGGAATTATTCTCTGATGTGATCACCTTTTCCGGCCATGTTTATAGCGATAGCCCAGGTGATAAACCCTTTGTGCCGAGTTGGAACCGTGTGCAGTCTGCTTTTCCCGATATCCTTGAGCGGCTGTACGCTGCGGTAGAAGCTGACAATCAGGAAACGTGACGCTTCTCCCGCTACCTCATAGAGCAAGTGCATCATGATGCATCATTCCATGCGTCATGATGGATCTTTTGCATAAGTAATTCATATTTTTTTGATTTAATTACTCAATGAATAAATCAATTTTTTTTACCTTTTATTAATGCGTCAGAAACGGTGAAATTTCCCGCCATACGGAAAAATTTGTCGTAAGAAAATATTATTTCATCTATTTGACAAGGTATTAGCGATCGCGCAATGTGATAAATTGGCGCGTTTTATGCTTTAGCTCTCCTGCCATTATGCAACTAAGGAGAGTGTTTTGATGAATTTTTTAATCAATGAAAGCGATGTGTTAAACCCGAAACGCAGAGCATTATTAAAACTTTCTGGCGCCCTGCTGGGGACGGCAGCGGTAACGACAGGGTTAAGTTCTCGAGTTTTTGCCGAAACACAACCTGAGAACGCAGCATTTACTGCCCCCTCGGTCGATAACCCCATCCGCATTAATTTCAATGAAAATCCACTGGGTATGTCACCTAAGGCGCAAGCCGCCGCACGCGATGCCATCGTGAAAGCCAATCGTTATGCAAAGAATGAAATTCTGATGCTTGGCAATAAGTTGGCTGCACACCATCAGGTTAAAGCCCCATCCATTTTGCTGACGGCTGGTTCGTCCGAAGGCATCCGGGCGGCGATTGAAGCCTACGCATCGCTGGATGCACAACTGGTTATTCCAGAACTCACCTACGGCGACGGCGAGCGTTTCGCCAAGATTGCCGGAATTAACGTCACGAAAGTCAAAATGCTCGATAACTGGGCCTTCGATATTGAAGGGCTAAAAGCCGCCGTTGCCGGTTACCGTGGTCCTTCTATCGTTTATCTGGTCAACCCCAATAACCCAACGGGCACGATTACGCCAGCGGATTTAATTGAACCGTGGATTGCCAGCAAACCTGCCAATACGATGTTTATCGTCGATGAAGCCTACGCCGAGTTCGTCAACGATCCGCGCTTTCGCTCTATTTCGCCGATGATTGCTCAGGGCGCAGAGAACATTATTTTGCTCAAAACGTTCTCCAAAATACATGCCATGGCTGGCATGCGTATTGGGTACGCCGTTGCACATCCCAACGTCATCGCGTTGATGGGCAGACATGTCGCGGGAGAGAAAATTAATTTTAGCGGCGTGGATGCTGCATTGGCGTCTCTGGACGATACAGCATTTATTACCTATAGCAAAAAGAGTAATGATGTGGCGCGCCAAATCCTGCTGAAAGCGCTGGATGACCTGAAGCTGCCTTACCTGCCGTCAGAGGGAAACTTTGTTTTCCATCAGTTGGTCGTACCGCTCAAGGATTACCAAAAGCATATGGCAGATACGGGCGTGCTGATCGGCCGTGCGTTCCCTCCGGCGGATAACTGGTGCCGCATCTCGTTAGGTACACCACAGGAAATGCAGTGGGTTGCGGACACCATGCGCGAATTCCGTAACAAGAATTGGATTTAATCCCTCGTCATGCCTGTCTTGTCGCTTGCGATAGCGCGGCATTCGCCCCTCGTTCTGAGGGGCGATTTTTCCTGAACCGCATCGTTGAAACCGGAGTAACGCTTGACCCACGGGGAATTGCGCGGCTAAATGATCCCACGCCTTTCATTATTTATAGTGATATCAGGCACAAGCAGAATATGGAAACCGTCAGGGAGAAATGCGAGCATGATTATTTTTGTTACCGGTGCAACGGCTGGGTTTGGTGAGTCAATTACCCGTAAATTTATTAGCGCAGGCCATAAAGTGATCGCCACGGGGCGCCGCCAGGAACGCCTGGATGCGCTCAAGGCAGAACTGGGCGATGCGCTGTATACGATAAAACTGGACGTGCGCGATCGTCAGGCGATTGAAAAAGCTGTTGCCGCTCTGCCAGCCGAATGGCGGACCATTGATGTGCTGGTGAATAACGCCGGACTCGCGCTGGGTCTGGAACCTGCACATAAAGCCTCGGTAGATGATTGGGAAAATATGATCGATACCAACAATAAAGGGCTGGTGTTTATGACGCGTGCGCTGCTGCCTGCCATGGTGGAACGTAATATCGGGCATGTCATCAACATCGGCTCTACCGCTGGCAACTGGCCATACGCAGGCGGTAACGTGTACGGAGCCAGCAAGGCATTCGTGCAGCAGTTCAGTCTGGGTCTGCGTGCCGACCTGTCTGGCACCCGAATTCGCGTCACGAATATTGAACCGGGTCTGGTCGGTGGAACCGAATTCTCGGCCGTGCGCTTCAAAGGCAACGACGAGAAAGTCAGCAAAACCTATGACAACACAACACCGTTGACGGCCGAAGATGTATCCGAAGCCGTTTTCTGGGTCGCCACTCTGCCTGCACACGTCAATATCAACACGCTGGAAATGATGCCGGTCAGCCAGTCTTTTGCCGGTTTAAGTGTACATCGTGAAGGCTGATAGCCGCCACAGAGTCGGGCATAAACGTCTGTTTCATGCCCTTTTCTATTGGCGCGATCACCCTTGTCGCGCGGTGCGGCACGGTTATAGTGTCGTTGAGGCGAAGAATGTATACTTCTGTTATGGGCAACTTTTCCTTTTGTACGACGCGCCAAGGTTACAGGGAACGGCGGTCGCCTTTTGTTGTCTACCGCTTGCCGTGCGCGTGTTATCGTTCTGCGGCATCGGCGTTTGTTTTTATCATTCGTTCTGTCAAGGTGAAACATGAACCACTACTCTTTTTCTTCTTTGATTCGGGCTTTCATCCCGCTTTCTCTGGTTATCGTTTCCGCTGCCTGGCAGCCTGCCGCACTGGCAGATACGCGCCATATCATTGTCGATTCTGGGGACAGCACACTGTCGAAAGAAGCGGCGCGTCAAAGCAAAGAGCAATGGGACTCAACGCGTTCACTGCGTAATAAAGTGAACAACCGCGTTGAGAAAGAATTCGATAAGACAGAAAAAGCCATTGATGGGCGCGAAAAATGCAACGCCAGCTTTAACGTCAATGCTTACTGGGAAAGCACGACCGATCGCTGTCTCGATCGTCGTACTGGTCGCCCGGTTACCCCCTGATTTTTCACCCACGTCTTCTGGCGTGGGTTTCCCCTTTTTGTCGTATTACAGCAAATTCGTCTGCTCTCAAAAGGTACCATCGCCTTTAAATTCAACGATTATCACTTTATTGCATGGCAACATTGACTCTGATCCAGAGAATGAAGCACATCAGGATGAATATGAATTTAGCTCGGTTATTTTCACGCCCTTATCACATAAAATTGTGGGGCGTGCTCATCATGTGCCTATTGGTTAGTTCGGGTTGACCAAACAGCAGGAAATCGATTTACGCGAACTCTTCTCAGCGCAAATTCCCACGACAATGGGAAAAGGTGAAGTCACCTTTAGCGCGAACGGCACATTTAGTGAGAAAAAAGCTCACTGGTCAGTTCGATAAACACGGGTCGTCTGGCGCAGCCTATTCCGGTGGTGATCAACAGCAGCGATAACTCCGGCAAAAACGTGCGGCTTGCCCCTCTCATGATTCCGGCTGTCGCCCTTTTCCCGCTGTTTATGATGTATGGCTGCGCCACCGGCCCCTGCGTTTAACCTTCTCAGGCCATTATGGATGGTTTGAGTCCGCAGCTTTTTCGCGTTATTTCCATCGTTTGATATACTCAAAGAGTCTTTTTTCAGAAAAGGATCAAAAGATGAAAAAAACCATCATTTTTGGCGCGGCGTTATTTCTGGTTGCTCCGTTGGCTGCACAGGCATCTTGCGAGAGCGTGAAAGTGGATATTGCCCAAAAAATCATCGCCAATGGCGTGCCAGAATCCGGTTTTACGCTGGATATTGTCCCGAACGATCAGGTGAATCAAGCCAGTGGTCAGGTGGTTGGTCACTGTGAGAATGATTCGCACAAGATTGTGTACACCCGTCATGCCGAGGGCGACGTCAATACCGAAAGTGCGCCTACTCCAGCAGAAGGCCAGCCGACAACAACACCGTAACCTCTCCTCTGGATAGGCAAAAGGCGCTTTCGCGCCTTTTCTTTTGTCATTATTTCTGTCTGGTTTCGGCCTGCCCAGGCCGCTGACTGGCAGGGATCATCTTGGCGGAAAGTAGCGTGATAGCGGCGATGAGTGCAGAAACAATAAATACCCCGTGGATTGAGGAAGCGACTTGCGATGCCAGCGTATCGAGTTGATTGACGCTCAGCAGAATGCGCTTGTCCGGATCCATGAGCGTCTGAAGTGGATCGCTCACGTTCGGTAATCGCCAGTGCAGATTAATGTTCAGTGTGGCACCAAGCATTGCCGTACCCAACGCTGAACCCAGCATGCGGGTAAACATGGCGGAAGCCGTCGCAATGCCGCGGATGGAGTAGTCCACCGAGTTTTGTATCGACACCAGAAACGTTGTGCTACTTAACCCCATTCCTGAACCGATCAGAAATGCCGCAAGCCGCGCCCACATAAGATTGCTGTCTGGCTGAACGGTTAGGAGCGTCAGACTACCAATCGTCAATATGATACCGCCTAGCATTGCCGTAAAGCGGTAAGACGTCCATAGCATTAAGCGTCCGCTCAACGTACTGGCCAGCGGCCAGCCAATTGACATCATCGCCAGAATACTGCCCGCTTCCAGCGGCGTTTTGCCCATCACGCCCTGAATAAACGTCGGCAAAAAGGCGCTCACGCCCATCATGGCGGCCCCAACGACCAATCCCCCGAGATTACCAGCAATAATAATTCGATTGCGCCACAGCGCCAGCGGGAACAACGGCTCCGCCGTGCGTTTTTCCTGCCGGACCAGCAGAATGCAGCCCACGGCAGAGATCGCGAGCAGCGGGATCACCCAGTAACCAAACACCTCAGCCTGTAGCAGCGCCATCAGCAGACTGGCGACGGACACAACCAGATAGAACGCGCCCATCCAGTCCAACTGATGCTGGCGCACGGCAGTGATCGTCGGCAGGTAGCGAGCTAGAAGGAATATGGAAAACAACCCAATCGGTACGTTGACCCAGAAAACCAGTGCCCAGTTAAAGTGTTGGACGATAAACGCGCCCAGCAGCGGACCGATAATCGCGGAAATCCCCCACACGCTGGACAGATACCCCTGTATTTTCGGGCGCTCGGTCGAGCTGTATACATCGGCAACAATAGTGAATGCAATTGGGGTTATTGCGCCAGCGCCCAGCCCCTGCAAGGTACGGAAGACAATCAGCCAGCCCATCTGCGTCGAAAATCCGCACAGAACAGACCCCAGTAGGAATACCATCATGCCGAAGAAGAAAATCTTTTTGCGGCCATACAGATCGGCCAGACGGCCATAAATCGGAATACTGATCGACTGCGTCAGCAAATAACCCGCAAAGACCCACCCTAACAGGGAAAATCCGCCTAAATCCGCGATGATGGTGGGCAGCGCCGTGGCGACGATCGTTACCTCAATCGCCGCCGTAAACATAGCCAGCATACAGGCAATTAAAATCCAATGGCGATGAGGAGCAGGCATTTGTCTCTGGTTATTCTCTGTTTTCATTATATTTTCAGGATAAGAAGAAAAACTGCCAGTGAGTATAACAGGTGGCGTGGCGGAGAAAATTTATTCCCGCAGAGAAGCGGGAATAGAAGACGACAGAAATTAGTCGCTGAGGGCAGAAAGATCGATGTAAGGCGAGAGATCACGCAGCTCTGCTCGCGGTAAGTAAGGCAGTTCGCCTAGTTGCGGCGCCGGAATCTTTTTCCGCAGGACATGAATGATTTCGGCGTAATTCGCCAGACCGGGGTTAATCCGGTTAGCGACCCAGCCAACCAGCGGCAAACCATCGTTAATGATCGCCTGTGCCGTCAGCAGCGCATGGCTGATACAACCCAGTTTAATGCCGACAACCAGCACCACGGGCAGTTGTTCCTGTACTACCCACTCGGAGTACGGACGCAGATCGTTCATGACACTCCGCCATCCGCCCGTACCTTCAACCACCACGATATCCGCTGCCTCGCCCATGTGGCGCAGCCCCTGCGTCATTGTACAGTAATCAATCATTCCATCACTGACGCTGATTTCATCCTCTCTCAGAGCGATGGGGTTAACCATGTTATAGGGCAATTCCAGCGTAGAGGCCGCCTGTAGCAGCAGTGCATCTTTATTTCGCAGACCCGATTCCGTCTCTTCGCACCCTTTTGCTATCGGTTTGTAGCCCGCAACCGATTTACCTGCCAGCGCCAGTTTTTGCAGTAACGCCTTGGATACCACTGTTTTGCCAACGGCGGTATCAGTACCAGTGACAAAAATACGTTTCAACATGGGATAACTCCAGACCACCTGAATGCCAAAAAACAAGCACAGCTAAAATGCTTTCCAAGCGTGAAAGTCTAGGCTATGCCTTATTCAGGCAGTTTGCGTTAGCGCAATGTTTTGTTGCTCTACGCCCTTATGGTTATCCCTGTAGCAGTTTAACCAGCAGCGATCCGTTGTAGAGCGCGTCTTTTACCAGTGCCGCGCCGGGCATCGTCCCCTGATTGTAGAACTGGGTCGCTTCCACCTGGATGTTGTGGCTATAGGGCGGGAATGACTGCTGTTGAATGCAGCCTAAAATGGCAGGGTGCAAAATGCTGGCCGCTTTATTCAGGGGGGAACCCACCAGAATTTTATCGGGGTTGAAGAGATTCACCATGATGGCGACAATTCGACCTACGTTATTGCCGACATCGTTAATGATATCTTTGGCTAACTGATCACCCTTGAGCGCGGCATCACACAGGCTCTCAACGTTAAGCGGAGAACCGTGTAAAAGCGAACTCATGGACGTATTCATGCGTTGCTGCACTAACTCCAGCATATTTTCCGTGCTGGCGACCGTTTCCAGACAGCCGTGATTGCCGCAATAGCAACGTTTGCCGTAAGGATCGACCTGTGTGTGTCCGATTTCGACCAGGTTCCGGCTTCCTGCATGCAGGATGCGTCCGCCGGTAATCACGCCCGCACCGACGTTATGGTCGATCACCACCTGAATCACATTTTGACAATCGCGCGCCGCGCCGTATAACGCTTCGGCCATCGTCCATGCGCAGATATCATGCTGCAAATATACCGGTAGCCCCGTACGCTGTTCCAGCGCCGGGCCAATCGCCATTTCCTTAACGTCATAGAACGGCATTCGATGAATAACGCCCTTACTGGCGTCAATCATGCCCGGCGCGGTAATCGCGATTGCCGTTAGTCGTTCCAGCCGTTTCTGGTGACGAATAAAAAACTGGTCGATTTCATTCAGAATACGGTCAAGTAGCGGCTGTGACGCCTCTGCGGGAAGCAGGATATCTTCTTCCACAACCAGCTTGCTGCTAAGATCGCGCAGTGCTAAAGAGATGCTATTGTGGCTGATGCGGGCAGAAAGATAGTGCCAGGCTTCGGTATCCAGAATCAGGCCGATCGCGGGACGCCCCCTGCTCCCCAGATCCTGGTATTCGGTTTCCTGCACCAGATGGGCTTCCAGCAGTTCACGGACGATTTTGGTAATACTGGCGGGGGCGAGCTGAGCGCGTTTAGACAATTCGATTCGTGATATCGGGCCGTACTTATCGATCAGCCGATACACCGCTCCGGCATTCACTTGTTTGATTTGATCGATGTGTCCTGGTTGACCGTCGGCAATCACAAACCTGGCTCCTACTCATTATATACCCGTCATACTTCAAGCTGCATGTGCGTTGGCTTCGCTCTGTCACCCGAATCACTTACCTGAGTAAGCTCATCGGGATTCTTTCCCTTGTCGCCTTCCTGCATCCCGAATTATTTAGGGTATATCTGGCACTGCTGTTGAGAAATTTATCTTTATCATTGCAGTATGACTATTTTTCACGCTGCAAAATAAAAAAACTGCGGCTATGGTGGGGCTTTTCGATAAACTCGTCAAATATTTGATTCGTTATGTGATTTAGCGCGCATATTTTAATGATTATCCCCCCAGCATCAGCGACATTAGCATTTTAGCCGCCGCACTTTGCGGATGATGCCGCGCGGTGACCAGCCAAACTTCCGTTGTGGCGTCCTCTTCTTCCAGCAACAAATATTTCACGCCATCGACCCGAATGCGTAAAAACGACGCCGGCAAAATGGACACGCCCAATCCAGCCGACACCAGCCCAACGATGGTCATTGCCTCACCCACTTCTTGCGTAATGTAGGGGCTGATGCCATAGCGTTTTAGCAACGTCAGCGTATCGTCATACAGTGCGGTGCCAACCGCGCGGGAGAAGAAAACAAACGGTTCGTTCGCCAACTGTGTAATGTTGATTGCTCTCCCTGCGGCCTGTTGCGCTAACGGGTGGGACTCCTGTACGACGGCAATCAGCGGTTCACGTAATAGCAATTGATGATCCAGTGCGTTCGGTAGCGGGTTATTGCGCATAATGCTGATATCGAGCTTACCATTCAGCAGCGGTTCAATTTGCTGTTTGGTGTTGAGCTCCATCATCTGAATATGCACTTCCGGGTACGTGTGACGAAAACGCAGCAGGCTGCTGGAAATCTTTTTGATAAACGGCGCGGATGACGTAAAGCCGATCGTTAACTCTCCAATTTCGCCGCGTTGAATGCGAGAAGCTCGCTCCGCCGCCTGATCGACCTGACTGATAATTGACCAGGCTTCTTTCAGGAACATCTCGCCCGCCGGCGTGAGCTGGACATTACGGTTGTTACGCGCCAGAAGCTTCGCCCCGACCTGCTCTTCCAGAATTTGAATCTGTTGGCTCAATGGCGGCTGTGAAATGCGTAATCTTTCTGCCGCTCGGCCAAAATGCAGCTCTTCAGCGACCGCAATAAAATAGCGAAGGTGGCGTAGTTCGATATTCATATTTTAAAAATATCAATCATGACTATTAATATATTATACAAAATAATATCACTCTTCTATGATCGACTTACTGTTGTTTTACGCCTGATTTACCTTTTCCGGTAAGGAATTATTGTGAGTAACCTGCCATCTTCTGCACCGAATGACTGGCCTCTTTCTATGGCCGACGATGCAGATGATATTCCCCTGAGATCTTTGGGGAAAACGCCCTATATTGCCCGTGGTACGCCACAATTTATGCGTGTCACGCTGGCGTTGTTTTCTGCCGGATTAGCGACGTTTGCCCTGTTGTATTGCGTTCAACCGTTGCTGCCGGTGTTATCTCAGGATTTCGATATTTCGCCCGCTACCAGTAGTTTGTCGCTTTCCGTATCAACGGTGATGCTGGCGTTTGGGCTACTTTTCACCGGCCCACTTTCCGATACGATCGGTCGTAAAAATGTCATGGTCGTGTCCTTGATGCTGGCTGCGCTCTGTACCGTGATTTGCGCATTTATGGCCAGTTGGAAAGGCGTATTGATCATGCGGGCGATGATTGGCCTGTCGCTAAGCGGCGTCGCAGCCGTCGCCATGAGCTATCTGAGTGAAGAAATTCACCCTAGCGTGCTGGCGTTCTCGATGGGGTTATATATCAGCGGTAATTCGATTGGCGGCATGAGCGGACGTCTGATCAGCGGAGTCTTGACGGACTACTTCCCGTGGCGGGTTGCCATCGGCACGATTGGCGTACTGGCGCTCATTGCGGCGATAACATTCTGGCGTATTCTTCCCGAGTCACGCCATTTCCGCCCCGGCTCATTACGACCTAAAACGCTGTTGCTGAATAGCAAACTGCACTGGCGCGATGCGGGTTTGCCATTGCTGTTCCTTCAGGGATTTTTACTGATGGGCGCATTCGTTACCCTGTTTAACTACATTGGGTACCGGTTGTTAGCCCCACCGTATTTACTCAGTCAAGCGGTAGTCGGCTTACTTTCCGTGGTTTATCTCACCGGAAGTTACAGCTCGCCAAAAGCCGGGGCATTAACCGCTCGCTATGGACGCGGCCCGGTGCTAAGCATGGCGATCCTCCTGATGCTAGCAGGTCTGGGGATAACGGCACTGACGCCGGTATTTGCTATCTTTGGTGGGATGATGCTCTTTACCGCCGGCTTCTTCGCGGCACACTCGGTATCCAGCAGTTGGATTGGCCAACGGGCACGGCGCGCGAAAGGCCAGGCATCATCAATGTATCTCTTTTCTTATTATCTGGGGTCAAGCCTGGCTGGCACGCTAGGTGGATTCTTCTGGCATGCATGTGGTTGGATGGGTATCACCGTCTTTTTGAGCGCACTCTTAGTACTCGCGCTCGGAGTCAGCCTGATACTTAAAAAACGGCTTTAACGCTTTTCTTATAGGAGTTTACCTGAATCAAGGTAAATTCCTTGCTGCTCTTGTTCACTTCCCTATATTTCCCCCATCAGCACTGCTGAAAATGATGATATGCACGATTGCTGAAGTATGTGTTTCTGAGTATAAATATATGTATGTTGTAACTAAAATGAGTTGTAAGTTGAGCTATGAATCGCTACGCGCTAATCGATCGTATGAACCACTGTTTTCAGACGTTAGAGAAGAAACTTGCCCTGATGCAACAACAGTTTGCTGAGTATCGGCTGCTCGCTGGCCGCGTCTATTCCCTTCCCCCAGTGGAAAAAGGCGCGGAGCATGATCCTATCGAACATATCGCCGTCACGCAGTTCGTCGGGCAGGAGGCACGCGATAAAGGGTTAGCCCACTTTCAGCGTCTGTTCATTCACCACTACCCGGAAACGCTCAGCAGTAAAAGTGCAATTCGCTTACCAGGTGCACTCTGCTTTGCTGTAAACGCGGCACAATATCAGCAGGCACAGTCGCTCATCGCAGAAATTAATGCGCTGAAAAAAGAGCTGGAACACATTATTACCATCGAATCCGGACTGGAGCCGGAACAACGCTTTGAGTTCGTCCACACACATTTGAAAGGATTGATCACGCTTAGCGCTTACCGGTCGTTAACGCTGATAACAAACCCGGCGTCAGTCCGCTTTGGCTGGGCGAATAAGCACGTCATCAAAAATATGACGCGCCGGGAACTGCTGGAACAACTGACCAAAAGTCGGAATGCTGCAAAACACACGGCACCGTATACCAAAGCGCAGTGGATTGAGCATATAGAAGAGGAAATTGACGCGGTCCTGTCGCTGCCGGAAGACGCAGTATTGAAAATCAAACGCCCGGTAAAAGTGCAGCCCATCGCCCGCGTGTGGTATCCCGAACAGCAGAAACAGGTTCAGCATCCCTGCCCGTCTCCCCTGATTGTATTTTGTCAGCAGGAGTCCGGCGGCGACGTGCCAATTATCGGCGAGCTGAATCCTTATGACGCCAACAACATAAAACATAAGCACAAACCGAAAGCGGCCGAACTTCGCCTGCTTATACCGCGTTTGCACCTGTATACCGACGCATTGGAATGAAAATGAAAAAGAAAAAGCCTGCTGATAAACACCAGCAGGCGATAAGATAACGCCCTCATTACCGGGCCATTACTTTTTTAAGCTACCGACCATATCCTCCGGCTGAACCCACTCATCAAACTGCGCTTCGGTCAGATAGTCCAGTTTGAGCGCGGCGGCCTTCAGAGTCAGCCCTTCTTTGTGCGCTTTTTTGGCAATTTCTGCCGCTTTGTCATAGCCAATATGTGTATTCAGCGCCGTCACCAGCATCAGCGATTCGTTCAGCAACTGATTGATACGATTGTGATTCGGTTCGATACCTATCGCACAATGCTCGTCGAAGCTCTTCATACCATCAGCCAGCAGGCGAACCGATTGTAGGAAATTATGAATCACCATAGGTCGGTACACGTTCAGCTCAAAATTACCGGACGCCCCGCCGATATTCACCGCGACATCATTGCCCATCACCTGACAACACAGCATCGTCAGCGCTTCACACTGGGTTGGATTGACCTTACCCGGCATGATAGAGCTACCCGGTTCGTTTTCAGGAATACTCAATTCGCCGATACCACAGCGCGGGCCCGACGCCAGCCAGCGCACATCGTTAGCAATCTTCATTAACGATGCAGCCAGCCCCTTCAAAGCACCGTGCCCATGAACCAGCGCATCACAGGTCGCCAGCGCTTCGAATTTATTCGGCGAGGTAACAAACGGCTGACCGGTGAGTGTCGCCAGTTCCGCCGCCACGCGCACCGCATATTGAGGATGTGTGTTCAGCCCCGTACCAACCGCAGTGCCCCCCAGCGCCAGCTCGCAAATGTGAGGTACGCTGTTTTCGATATGCTTCAGGTTATGCTGCAACATCGCCGCCCAGCCGGAAATTTCCTGACCCAACGTCAGCGGTGTTGCATCCTGTAAATGCGTACGGCCGATCTTGACGATATCCTTAAACTGCTCGGCCTTAGACGCTAGCGTGGCGTGTAGCGCTTTCAACTCAGGAATCAGGTGTTCATTGATCGCGACCACGGCCGCAACATACATCGCTGTAGGGAAGACGTCGTTGGAACTCTGACTTTTGTTTACATCATCATTGGGATGAACCAGTCGGTTGTTGCCCCGCTCTCCCCCCAGCAGTTCACTGGCACGGTTAGCCAACACTTCGTTCATATTCATATTGCTTTGCGTGCCCGATCCCGTCTGCCAGATCGCTAACGGGAATTCCCCGGCATGCTTGCCTGCTAACACTTCGTCCGCTGCCTGAATAATCGCATTTCCTCGATCGGCAGGCAGAAGCGAGAGATCCATGTTGACGCGGGCCGCCGCACGCTTGGTTTGCGCCAATGCATAAATCAGCGCACGCGGCATTTTTTCTTCAGAAATACGGAAATGTTCCAGCGACCGCTGCGTTTGTGCGCCCCATAAACGTTCAGCAGGAACATCAATCGGCCCCATTGAGTCTTTTTCACTACGCGTCGTGCTCATTATCTTTCCTCCTTAAAAATATACATTTAACTAGTAGAAGACATTGAATCACATCGCTGGGCCTATTCTAGTAACACTCACTGGCCTGATAACACATATTGGTCTATTAACACTGTCTGGCATCGCGCTACATAAAACATTACCATGAAGCGAAGAAGATGCAGTGTATTCATAATCATTCAAGTAATTAACAGCCAGCATCACAGAAATTAACAATTAATGTAATAGTAGGAAGCCGACATGCAAAAAATGCTCAACTGCATCCAGCACTACGCCTGGGGCAGCAAACACGCCTTAACTGAGCTATACGGCATTGAAAATCCTAACGATTTACCTATGGCGGAACTGTGGATGGGTGCCCATCCTAAAAGCAGCTCGACGATTATGGATGAAAAAGGCAACATCCGTAACTTGCGGGACGTTATTGCCGAAGACGTAACGACGCATCTTGGCGCAACGATTGCGCAACGTTTCGGCGAGTTGCCCTTTTTATTTAAGGTATTGTGCGCGGAACAACCGCTTTCCATTCAGGTTCACCCCAGTAAAACAGCGGCAGAACAAGGTTTTGCGAAAGAAAATGCCGCTGGCATCGCGCTGAATGCCGCCGAAAGAAATTACAAAGATGCCAATCACAAACCGGAACTGGTCTATGCATTAACGCCTTTTCAGGCCATGAACGGGTTCCGAGAATTATCTGAAATTGTGTGCCTGCTGACGCCAGTTGCCAGCGCACATCCGTCAATCGCTGCGTTTTTACAACAACCCGACGCAAAGAATCTCGCCATGCTGTTCACCAACCTGTTGAGCATGGAAGGTGAGCAAAAATCACGTGCACTTGGCGTGCTGAAAGCCGCGTTAAACAGCCAGGATGACGAGCCCTGGGCGACTATTCGCTCGATTACACAATACTATTCTGATGACAGCGGATTGTTCTCCCCGCTGCTGCTGAATGTCATTACGCTGCAACCGGGCGAAGCTATGTTCCTGTTTGCTCAAACGCCGCATGCCTATCTGAAAGGCGTAGCATTAGAAGTCATGGCGAACTCGGATAACGTGCTGCGAGCTGGACTCACGCCAAAGTACATTGATATTCCCGAACTGCTGGATAATGTCGTGTTTGAAGCCAAACCCGCAAACCAGTTGCTGACGACGCCACGCCGACAGGGTTATGAACTCAGCTTCCCGATCCCTGTTGATGATTTTGCTTTTTCGCTGCACGAACTGGACCAGCGTCCACAAACGCTCAGCCAGAACAGTGCCGCCATTGTATTTTGTGTTGACGGTCATGCCGTCCTGCAAAAAAACGAGCAGCGGCTCTCGCTACGTCCGGGAGAATCCTGCTTTATTTCCGCCAGTGAGTCACCGATAACGGTTGAGGGACAGGGGCGTCTCGCTCGCGTATTTAACCGATAACTTGTTCTATACGCGGCGGTTACCTATGGGTAAGCTGCCAGCGTTTCGCGTTGAAAACGCGCATTTTTTTACTAAAGGATGAATAAAAATGAAAAAGTCGTTAGTCGCCGTAGGCATTATTGTTGCTCTGGGTGCCGTCTGGACCGGCGCATCCTGGTACACCGGCAAGCAGGTAGCTCAGCAGATTGATGGTTTTACCGATATGCTGAATACTAAGCTCAAGCAAAACTACCCGAACGCCGGATTGAAAGTAGTCTATCGCGACTATCAGGGCGGCGTATTCACTAGTACTCTGGCCTATGTTTTGCAGGCAGACGGCACGGCAAAAGGCGCACAGTTCCTGGCGCCCGGTGAAGAACTCGTTTTCAACGAAACCGTGTCTCACGGACCGTTCCCGCTGGCACAGCTCAAGAAATTCAACCTCATTCCGGCAATGGCCTCTGTTCATACCGAGTTAGCCAACACGCCGGCCGTCAAAGCATGGTTTGATTTGACTAAAGATAAACCGTTCTTTACGTCCGAGACTCGCGTCGCCTACAGCGGGGATACTCAGTCACTCATTACGTTGGCCCCTATCGACCATCAATCACCAGAACAAAAGTTTTCTTTCAGCGGTGCGGAAGCGCTACTGGATATCGGGCACGATCTGCGTAGCAGTAAGCTGGATACCACCATCAGCAGCGTGAAGATGGAAAGGAAAAATGCCTGGGGCCAGACAGAGAATGTGGATGTCACCGATTTATCCATCAAGGGAACCAATCAAAAAGGTAAATTCGATCTTGATTTAGGCGATGGCGCACTGTCTCTTAAAGCGATGACGTTTACCGTAGAAGGTGGCGAACCCGTTACGTTGAACGATTTTTCTTTAAAAAGTAGCGCAACGGAAGATGACAAAAATCTGGCGGGCAGCATGGCTGTGACGCTGGGCTCGTTAATCATCGGCGACCGCAATCTGGGGTCGGGTAACGTAAACATGTCTATCTCACAGCTTGATGGCGCGGGCACCAAGCAATTCCTCACAGCCTATCAGGAAAAGGTGCAGACACTCTTGCAGAATCCAACCGCAGTAGATCCCGATAATTATCAGCACGAAGTGGTCATGTCTGTACTGCAATATTTGCCACAACTACTGAAAGGTAACCCAAGCATTGAAATCTCCCCAATCAGTTGGAAAAATAGCAAGGGTGAAGGCACATTCATGCTGGCGCTGGATCTAACCGATCCGTTACAGAACACCGATAAAGCGAATGACCCAAGCCTATCGGATGAAGAAAAAATCATTCGCCAGTCGGTCAAAAAACTTGATGCAAAGCTCAATGTCCCGTTGGATATGCTGGCAGAGCTAATGATACAAGCCGGACCTAAACCGGCGAGTGATGAAGAGCAAAAGCAGGCGACAGAAATGGCGCAGCAGCAGGCTAAAATGATGGCGGACATCGGCCAAATGAACCAGTTGAGCGTCACGAAAAACAACACGATTACCAGTTCACTGAACTATGCCGATGGTCAGATTGACTTCAACGGTAATAATATCTCGCTGGCTGACTTCATCGCGCCTTATTTCTCCGTTCCAGCGGAAGAAGGTGAAGAATCTCTGCCTGGTGCACAGGAAGCGCCTGTTACGCCCCCGGCGCAATAAGCCATACAGGATAACATTACGTCCGAAAACACCCGGTGGCCGCACTTGCAGCCACCGGGTTTTCTGCCCGCCCTTTTCGTTTTGATTTTGAGATAACACCATGCCCGCGTTAAAACCCTTTCTGGAATCCCATCAGGCCGCCATCTACTTTGTTGCTGTGATAACGGCGGTGGTAACGGCTATGGTTTTGCCGGAAACAGAGCAATGGGATGCCGCGATTAATCCGGCGCTGGCGCTGATGCTGTTTGTCACGTTCCTGCAAGTTCCGCTGACTACGATCGGAAAAAGTATCACTCATGTCAGATTCATCGGCGCACTGCTCGTGGCCAATTTCATCGTGATTCCCTCATTGCTCGCGGCGTTATTGCCTTTTCTCCCTTCTGAACCGCTGGTCAAGCTGGGCATCCTGCTGGTGTTACTGGCACCCTGTATTGACTACGTGGTGACCTTCGCGCATCTGGGCCGTGCCGACGCTGTCCGCCTGCTGGCCTCAACACCTATTTTGCTGTTGCTGCAAATGCTAGCCTTGCCCTTCTATCTGACGCTGTTTCTCGGTGACGCCGCCGCCGGGCTCATCGTCTTTGCTCCCTTTATCGAGGCGTTTATCTGGTTGATTGCCGTGCCTTTAGCGCTGGCAGCGCTTCTGCAATGGCTGGCGGTACGCCAGCGCACGATGGCGGCATGTTCGGACGCTTTGGGCTATCTCCCCGTTCCGGCAACCGCTCTGGTGTTATTTATCGTGGTTGCGGCGGTGATTCCACAACTGCGTACCACCTGGGCATCCGTGTTGCTCGCGGTGCCGTTTTACCTACTCTTCGCGCTGCTGGCACCGCTACTCGGCTGGTTCACTGGCCGCGCTTTCCGGTTGGACTCCACTGGCGGACGCGCCGTAGCCTTTAGCGCCAGCACACGTAATTCTCTGGTTATTCTGCCGCTGGCGCTGGCAATACCGGGCGCCTTGCCCCTCCTTCCCGCCATCATCGTCAGCCAAACGTTAGTGGAGCTACTCAGTGAGCTCATTTATATCCGGGCGATTCCTAAGCTGAACGCACGTGATACCAGGCAGGAAAAGCCATAACAGTCTGGTTTTGCTCAATGGTTGCTCAGGGAGTGCGCGTTTCGGCGGTAACAATTGGCTATTTACCACGATTTCTTTTTATACTTTGTCATACGAGAAACCGTAATCAGACAATAACATTATGATTGATTTGAACCTGCCATTGACGGATATCCACCGCCATTTGGATGGCAATATCCGCGCCCAGAGTATTCTGGAGCTCGGACGCCAGTATAATGTCGCGTTACCCGCGCACGATCTTGAAGCGCTTCGCCCTCACGTTCAGATCACCCAAAATGAACCTGACCTGGTGAGCTTTCTACAAAAGCTCGACTGGGGTGTGGCCGTGCTCGGCTCACTGGACGCCTGTCGCCGCGTCGCTTATGAAAACGTTGAAGATGCCGTAAAAGCCGGGCTAGATTACGCCGAACTGCGTTTTTCTCCCTATTATATGGCGATGAACCACAAGCTTCCGGTTGCTGGCGTGGTTGAAGCGGTGATCGACGGTATTACCGCAGGTTGCCGTGATTTCGATACTGACATTCGTCTGATTGGCATCATGAGTAGGACATTCGGCACCGAGGCGTGCCAACAAGAGCTGGACGCCCTGCTGTCCCAGCGAGACCGCATCGTCGCACTCGATTTGGCTGGCGATGAATTGGGGCACCCTGGTGCGCTATTTACCTCCCATTTCCGACAGGCCCGCGATGCCGGCTGGCACATCACGGTTCACGCAGGAGAAGCCGCTGGGCCGGACAGTATCTGGCAAGCGATTAATCATCTGGGCGCAGAGCGTATCGGACACGGCGTGACTGCTATTATCGATCAGCGTCTGATGACGCACATGGCAGAACAGGGAATCGGAATTGAATCCTGCCTGACATCCAACATTCAGACCAGTACAGTAGAATCTCTGGATAAGCACCCGCTCATCCACTTCCTGCGTTATGAAATCCCCGCCACCATCAATACGGATGACCCGGCGGTTCAAGGCATAGAGATCCGCCACGAATATGAAATTGCAGCACCGCTTGCTGGTCTGACAGCGGTGGAAACCCGCAAAGCACAGGAAAACGGCCTGAACATTGCGTTTATCAGCGAGCAGGAAAAGCAGCAACTGCGTAAAAAGGTTCTGCGTAAACGTAGCGCGACCTGATAGCGCACGCTGTAATAACTACTCAATGCCATACGAAAAAACGGCTAACTATTGTTAGCCGTTTGACATAAAGCAGTTACAAATAAGTTACATAAATCAGCTGCTCGGATTCATCGAAGAATGGTGCGTGGTGATCAACCACTGTTTGCCATCCCAAGCGTAAGTATAGGTATATCGTGCTTTGGCTACGCTACCATCCCCGAATGTGAAGGTGTAGGTTCCGGTATCAACGGCCTTATTACAGCCGATACGGATCGTACTGGTGTCAATCTTACCGACCGGCTTTTTCGCTAGAAAATGTTCAAAATAGTCGATACGCTCTGCGTCAGTCGTACGCGGTTTATCGGACAGCGTCGGCAGCAGCACCGCGTCTGGCGCATAGTTTTTCGCAACCTTCTTCGCATCCCCCGTCTGTAGCGATGCATTCCAACGGTCAAACAACGAGGCAATCTCTTTTTTATTGGTCTTCACACAATCCATATGTTGAGCGGCCTGAACGGAGGTGGAAGCTAACGCCCCTAGCATTGCTAAAGTTACTACCGTTTTTTTTAACATATTTTCTCGATCTCAAATGAAAATTATCATCAACTGCATCCTGCTCTATCGATAATGAATCTTGATGAGCCAACATTGTTATAACGTAACAGATCGAAAAAATGATAAACTCTAGAAACTATCACTGTAATAGATTATTTTTTGTGTTTCCGGGTAGTTACAAATGATTGTTACAAGTGATAGCGACAAATAACAACGCCCCGACCTGATTCAGGCCGGGGCGTTTGTCATGTGAGAGAGAACAATAATCTCTTATTGACGAGGCGTATCCTGTTCTTTCTGTAGCCGTTTAGCATAACGCTGAGCCAATGCAGCGCACACCATCAACTGGATTTGATGGAAAATCATTAACGGCAGCACCATCGCACCGACAGCCGCAGCAGGAAACAGTACGTTGGCCATCGGGATCCCATTCGCCAGGCTCTTCTTCGAACCACAGAACACAATGGTAATTTCATCGGCGGTGTTAAAGCCCAGTTTGCGCGCAGCGAGCGTATTGACCACCAGCACAATCGCTAACAGCACCATCGAACAGCCAACGACCGCGAGCAATGACCAGCCGTTGATTTGTCCCCAAATCCCTTGCACAACCGCCTCACTGAAAGCGACATACACTACTAAAAGAATGGATGACCGGTCAGTAATATTAATTAGCTTACGGTGACGAGCGACCCAGCCAGCAATCAGCGGACGAGACAGATGTCCAATCACGAAAGGCACCATTAACTGCATAATAATGGAACCGATGGCGTGCAACGTATCGGTCTCCCCGCCCTGCGTATGCATCAGCAAACCGACAAGAATCGGCGAAAGGAACACGCCCAGGATACTGGATGCTGATGCACTACAGATCGCCGCCGCCACGTTGCCGCCAGCCATTGAGGTATAAGCAATCGCCGACTGCACCGTCGCTGGGAGCGCACACAGATAGAGGAAGCCAAGGTATAATGTTGGCGTCAGCACCACTGGTGACAGCAGACTCATGCCGATGCCCAGTAGCGGGAACAGAATAAACGTGCTGGCAAACACCACCAGATGCAAACGCCAATGTCCCATACCGGCGGTAATCGCTTCACGCGAGAGCTTTGCACCGTGCATAAAGAACAACAGAGCAATCGCCGCGGTTGTCAGATTTTCAAAGAAAACTTTCGCGATACCTTGAGCAGGAAGAATCGATGCTGTCACGACAACCAGAATTAAAACCAATAAGAACTTATCAATGCGTAACCGTTGTAACCACCCCATGCCTGACACCTTTCCCCTAGCCTGTTATCGATCGACTTCACACCCGAACAAGACGGGCGACCCGAAGATCGCCCAAAAACAGTAGTCTATGGCGCTCCTAAGAGCGCCAGTTTAAGCAAAGCGTTAACTATCTGGAATAAAACACAATAAATCTAGCTATTTTTCAGCGTAACGGCTTTTTTCTGCTCATGAGAAAGCAGCCCCAGTTCGATGAGTTCCATCACCTGAATTGCCTGATGTACGCTGACGGGGTTTTCTCCCTTACCGAGCAACGCATCGCGCACGGCAGCATAGTAAGCCGGATAGTTGCCCGGCATCGTGGCGATCGTTTGCTCCGCCATGATGCCATCGCGCGACAACGTCAGCACGCCATCACGCTTATCCTGCCCCCAATCGGCCAGCGGCGGACGTTCACCCGCTTTCAGACGATCTTCCTGTGGGTCAAGGCCGTATTTGACAAAGCTACCGCGCGTCCCGTGCACGGTATAACGTGCAGAAGCCGCCGCCACCAGCATACTGGCATGCAGAACCACCCGGCGCTGCGGGTAAATCAGCGTCGCATGGAAATAATCCGTTGCCTTGCTCCCCGGTCTCAATTGCGCCATGTCCACCTGAATCGCGACCGGTAAACCAAACAGTTCCAGCGCCTGATCCAGCAAATGCGGCCCCAGATCGTACCAAATCCCGCTGCCTTCACTGCCGTCTTCACGCCAGCGCTGGCGCACTTCAGGACGGAAACGATCGAAATGTGATTCCATGTACACCACATTCCCTAACGTTCCCGCTGACAGTAGCTGTTTCAGCGTCAGAAAATCACTGTCCCAGCGGCGGTTATGGAAAACAGAAAGCACCTTTCCAACCCGTTCAGCCACCACACCCAGTTCATGGGCTTGTGACAACGTCACCGTGAAAGGTTTATCGACAACGACGTGCTTACCCGCTTCCAGCGCCTGTTTCGCCAGCGGGAAATGCGTGTCGTTGGGGGTAGGAATAACAATGAGGTCAATATCGGGATCGTTAAACAGCGCCTGAGGGGTTTTCTCTACTCGCAGATTTGCCCAATCCGCATGCACTTTTTCAGCACTACTGCTGGACACAGCCACCAGCTCCATACCAGCCGTACCGGCAATCAACGGCGCGTGGAATGACTTACTGGCATAACCGTAGCCCAGTAGCCCAACGCGAACAGTCTCACTCATGACGATTCCCCTTAACGTAAGTTTGACTTTGTGATTTCTCACTCAGTATATACCCGTCATCCGCCAGATTGCAGAAAGGGATCACGCCAGGGGAATCTGGCACAATTCAGAATATTAACCGCCTACGGCACTGGGCATCCGCTCGCCCCACGTCACAGGCAGCATTTTAGCTGCCGGATAGTTGATTTCACTGCTGCGTCGGCGGAAATCACTGGGGCTGACGCCGACTCGCTTACGGAACACACGTGAAAAATAGAGCTGGTCGTCATACCCCACCACGCGGCCAATGTTAGCGATAGATTCCTGCGTCGTCTGCAATAACAGCTTGGCGCGAATCACGCGCTGATCTTCACGCCAGCGCAGGATATTAATCCCCACCTGCTCGCGGAAAAGATGCGCCAGCCGCGACGGCGATAAGCAAACGTGGCGTGCCACTTCGTCAATACGCAGTTCGTCGGCCAGATTGCTGGTAATAAACTGGCAGGCCTCTATTACACGCGGATCCATGATCTTCTGCGGACTTTGCGGGTCTTCTTCCATCGCTCTGAGCAACAGACGCTCCAGCAGATTCATGCCCAACTCTTCTGAAAAACGCCGCCCAGAACGCTGTGTCTGCTCAATATTGGCAAACAGCCTATCGAACTCCAGCAGCAGTTGGTTATTTGGCAGGCTCATGCGGCCAATACCGCTGCTTTTAGTATGCCATTCCAGCCAGTCTGCCCAATAGGCGCGCGGGCGAAAATAGACCCAGCGGTGATACCAGCAGTCGCTGCTCGGTGAGCGGCCATAAAAATGCTTCGATTTCGGCGGGAACAACAGCAAATCGCCGGGATTACAGAGAAAGGTCTCATCACCATCAAAGACCTGCCCCTGTCCCTTCATGGTGAGATTAATGATGTAGCCTTTCATACCATCGGGGCGATCAATAAAGAAATCGAGTGGCCCATCAGCCAAAATCGGCGTCAGGCCTGCCACGAGATAAGCGTTGAACGAATATCCCGGCAGCAGCGGATTAGGCTGAGATTCATGCGCCATACGGTGATACATCGAGCCTCCGGTACACGCTAGTAATGAGAGAAAGCGGCAGAATGACTCACCTGCCGCACGGGCATTTACACCGTTTTCTTTGCCAACTGTTTGTAGCGGTCAAAGATAACCGCCGCCAGCAGAATCAAACCGCGCACCACATACTGGGCAAACGGCGAGATATTCAGCAGGTTCATCGCGTTCTCCACCGTCCCCAAAATCAGCACGCCGGCCACCACGTAAGAAATTTTGCCGATCCCGCCTTTCAGCGACACACCGCCTAGCACACAAGCAGAAATCACGATCAGCTCATACCCGATGGAAGTCATTGGCTGGCCGCTGGTCATACGCGAGGCCAGAATGATCCCCGCTGCGGCAGAGACCAAACCGGACAAGGCGAAGATGATAATCTTGGTACGCACTACCGGCACCCCAGCCAGACGCGCTGCCTCTTCATTGCCCCCAATCGCCAGCGTATTGCGACCAAAGGTCGTTTTGTTCAGCAGCAGGCCAAACACAATCATGCAGCCTATCGTGATCCAGATTGGCGCAGGCAAGCCCAGCCAGTTGGCATAGCCCAGCGCGAAGAAACGCTCATCTTCAATCCCTACCGCTTTACCGTCGGAAATGATGTACGCCAAGCCGCGCGCAATCTGCATGGTCGCCAACGTGGTGATCAGCGCGTTGATCTTCAAACGAGCAATCACGAAACCGTTGAGCAAACCGAACGCCACACCTAACAGCAGCCCGGCACTCACACCGATCCACAGGCTTTCACTGATATTGATCACCACCGCCGTGGCTACCCCGGCACAGGCAATGATGGAGGCCACCGACAGGTCGAAATCGCCAGAGGCTAGACAGAACAGCATCCCGCAGGCCACTATGCCCGACATGGAGATCGCCAGTCCCAGCCCTTTCATATTGATAAACGTCGCGAAATTCGGGACAAAAATCGCACACCCCAGAAACAACACGGCAAAAACCACCAGCATGCCGTAGTTATCCCAAATGCGGGACAATCCCGTACCGCTGTTCTTCTTTTCTGAGGTGGCAGACGTAACCGTTGACATTATTTTGCTCCTTCGCGGTCAGGCAACCGCAGATTCGATATCGGGGGTTCGTAACATAGCCAGACTGAGCACCTTCTGCTCCGTGGCATCATCATGCTGCAACTCACCGGAAATAGCCCCTTCGCGCATAACAATGATCCGGTCGGCCAGCCCGAGCACTTCTGGCAAATCGCTGGAGGCAAACAGCACCGCGATCCCCTGATTCGCCAGTTCATAGATGACATGATAAATTTCATGCTTCGCGCCGACGTCAATGCCGCGCGTAGGTTCATCAAGCAAAATGACTTTCATCTCTTCAGACAGCCAGCGACCAAGAATGGCTTTCTGCTGGTTTCCGCCGGAAAGATTCATAATCAGTTGTTCATCGGACGGTGTTTTGATGTTCAATGCGTCAATACGCTGTGCAGCGTTATCCGCTTCCCACTGATTATTAATAATAAAACCGTCTCTCAGGCTTTTACGCCTCGCGCTGATATTGATATTGTCACGCACCGAATGCACCGGAATGATACCGTCGGCTTTACGATCCTCCGGGCAAAGCATCATGCCCTGACGAATCGCATCAATGGGGGAATTCACCACCAGCGGTTTACCATCCAGCAGCACCTGACCGCTGGTAATTTTGGTCGCCCCAAACAGCCCCTTCATCAGTTCGCTGCGGCCAGCCCCTACCAGCCCAAATAGCCCGACGATTTCCCCCTGCCTTACGTTCAGGGACACCGTGGATTTCACGCCCGGCGCTTTGACGTCTTTCAGCGTCAAACGCGCGTCGCCGTGCGGGCGCGGCGCATAGCCATAGATATCCCCCAGGTTACGTCCAACCATCGCCTGTACCAGCGACTCATGGTTCACCTGATGCATATCGTCAAATGTGCGCACATAGCGACCATCTTTAAACACAGTAATGGCATCGCTCAGCGCAAAAATTTCTTCCATCCGGTGCGAAACGTACAAAATGACCCTGCCTTCACGACGCAATTCTTTAATCACACGGAAAAGCTGCTCGATTTCACGGGCAGACAGCGAACTAGTCGGTTCATCAAAAGCAATGATTTTGGCGTTACGGGCCAGCGCCTTGGCGATTTCCACCATCTGCCATTGCCCGATAGACAGGTATTTCAGCGGGGTATCAGGATCGATATCCAATCCGAGATGCTGTAGCTGGAGCTTAGCTTCATAGCGCAGCAGCGGGTAGTTCACCATGCCGTATTTATGCGGCAGTTGACCCAGATAGATGTTCTCGGCGACCGTCATTTCCGGCACCAGATGCAGTTCCTGATAAATGATGGCAACCCCCGTATTCAGGGCATCCATCGTGTTAGCAAACTGTACAGGTTTACCCTGAATATGAATTTCACCTGCGGACGGTGAATAGTTGCCGCTCAGGATCTTTAACAGCGTCGATTTGCCCGCTCCGTTTTCCCCCATCAATGCATGGATCTGGCCGGCATGGCAGGAAAAACTGATATCCGACAGTGCTTTAACACCGGGAAACTCTTTACCGATCCCATGAAATGACAAATAGGGTGACTGTGCAGCCATCTCTGTTTCCTCATAACAATGCAGGTAACGCGCGGATAACCTCGACCAGCGTTATGCCGATCGGCGTTATCCGCATCGTGACAAAATCAGGCGTGATTACATCAGGCCTTTTTTCTCCAGTTCGACCTTAAAGTTGTCACGGGTGATCAGCACCACGTCAGTCACTTCGGTGAATTTCTCCGGTTCAACGCCTTTGGTGACCCAGTCGTTCAGCATCTGGATACTCTTATAACCGTGAATATCCGGGCTGGGCAGCAGTGAACCAAAGAAGCCCGTCGCTTGGCCTTTGGACAGTTCACTTACCGCGTCCACACCATTAATACCGATACCAATGACGTTTTCCGCTTTAAAGCCCTGACCTTCTGTCGCACGCACGCCCCCCAGCACGGTGTTGTCATTCATGCCGACAATCAGCCAGTTTTTCACTTTCGGGTGCTGAACCAGCATCGAGTTGGCGGCGTCGAACGCGCCGGGGATATCGTTAGATTTGGTGGGAACCTGATAGATCTGTTTTTCAGGGAAGCCTGCGGCTTTCAACGCTTCCATCGAACCAGAGGTACGGCGACGTGCGGTATCCAGTTCGTTAGCAGTAATCGCCATCACGGCGGTTTCATCCACCTTCCAGCCACGTTTATTCATCTCTTTATACAGTTCCTGCCCCTGACGCTCGCCAATTTTGGTGGCGGCCATCATCACCAGCGGCACGGTATCCATCGGCTGGCCTTTGGCATTGACGAACTGATCGTCAACGGCAATCACTTTCAGATCGTAGCTGCGTGCTTTCGCCATAATGGCAGGCCCCAACTTCGGATCAGGCGTACAGATAACAAAACCTTTTGCTCCACTGGCCGCCAGACTGTCAATCGCGTTCAGGGTCTTTTCCCCATCGGGAACCGCAATCTTTATCACATCAAAACCGAGATCTTTTCCTGCTTTATCAGCAAATTTCCATTCGGTCTGGAACCAAGGCTCTTCCGGTTGTTTAACCAGAAATCCCAGCTTTGCGTTCTCTGCCATAGCTGATTGTGACATAACCGCAGCCAACCCGATGGCTGCCAGCGCCTTAGTGAATTTATGCATGATGTTCTCCGGTGTAATTATCTTTTCGTTCGCCAGCAACGCCGACACGCGTTCGCGTTGTGGGTAAGGTATTTCCGGGCTGGTAAAGGAAAAACACAGACTTAGCGCAGTTCCTTTACTGAGTAGCATTCAGACGCTTTATGTTTTAGTCGTTATTTCAGGTCCGAATATAGAGCTTTATCACATCACGGAACAATGACAGGTTTGTGCATACATTTAGCAATTTTAACCAATCATTAACCTTTGACGGGCTTCACACAATGGCTGCGGGCGACAGAAAAATACATACTTCCAGCTAACCACTCCTAACCGCCTCTTCCTGTCCCTGCCTATCGTAAACAGTAATGATTTGGGATTAATGAGGAGCAAAGCATGAGTGCGGGCGCTATTACGATTGGCCTCGACTTCGGCAGTGATTCGGTACGCGCCTTAGCCGTTGACTGCCAAAGCGGGCAAGAGCTGGAAACAGAAGTGGTCTACTACCCCCGTTGGCGTGCGGGTAAATATTGTCAGCCTGCCAACAACCAGTTCCGACACCACCCGCTGGACTATATCGAATCACTCGAACAGGCGATTAAGGTGGTGGTTTCCCGTCTGACGAACGAACAACGGCAACACATCATTGGCATCGGCGTGGATTCGACCGGATCCACACCCGCACCGATTGATGAGCAAGGCCAAATTCTGGCGCTGCGTCCTGACTTTGCCGACAATCCCAATGCCATGTTTGTGCTGTGGAAAGACCACACGGCAATAGAAGAAGCGGAAACCATCAATACGCTGTGCCGGAGCGGCCAGTTCCCGGATTACACCCGTTATATCGGCGGCGTTTACTCGTCTGAGTGGTTCTGGGCCAAAATCCTGCATGTCTCGCGCCACGATGAAGCCGTGCGTCAAGCAGCCGTTTCCTGGATCGAACTGTGTGACTGGGTGCCCGCTCTGCTTTCCGGTACGCAAGCGCCTGCCGATATTCGCCGTGGCCGGTGCAGCGCCGGACACAAATCACTCTGGCACCCGAGTTGGGGCGGACTGCCGCCGAAAGATTTCTTGCACGCCCTCGATCCCTGCCTGACCGAAACATTGCAGTACCCGCTGTTTACCGATACCTGGACCGCCGAACAGCCGGTCGGAACCATTACCGCAGAGTGGGCGCAGCGGCTCGGCATCCCCGAAACCGTCATCCTGGCGGGCGGCGCGTTTGACTGCCACGTTGGCACCGTCGGCGCAGGCGCACAGCCGTATACGTTGGTCAAAGTGATTGGTACGTCCACCTGCGACATTTTGATCGCCGACGACGCACGCATTGCCGATCGCACCATCGCCGGTATTTGTGGGCAGGTCGACGGCAGTGTTGTTCCCGGCTATATCGGCCTCGAAGCAGGACAGTCCGCTTTCGGCGATATGTATGCCTGGTTTGGGCGGCTGTTGGGTTGGTCATTACAGGAAGCGGCGAAAGACTATGCCGAACAAGGTCATCCCGAACTCAAAACATCATTACAAGCGATGGAAGCCAAACTGCTGGAACGGCTTACCCGTAGCTGGGAAGAAAATCCCACGCTGGATCACTTACCTGTCGTGCTGGACTGGTTTAATGGCCGCAGAACGCCGTTCGCCAATCAGCGACTCAAAGGCGTGATTACCGATCTCAATCTGGGTACCGATGCCCCCACGCTGTTCGGCGGTTTTATTGCCGCGACGGCCTTTGGCGCACGCGCGATTATGGAATGTTTTGAAGATCAAGGCGTCCCCGTCGAGAACGTACTGGCACTGGGCGGCATCGCCCGAAAATCCCCTGTCATCATGCAGGTATGTACCGATGTGATGAATCGTCCCGTGCAGATCGTCGCCTCCGATCAGTGCTGTGCCCTCGGTGCCGCGATCTTTGCCGCCGTCGCCGCTGGCGTTCACGGAGATATCCCAACGGCACAGCAGCATATGGCCAGCGGCATAGAACGCACCTTAATGCCAGACAGCCAACGTGTTGCCCGTTATCAGCAACTTTATGCGCGCTATCAGCAGTGGTGCCGCCTCGCGGAACCGGCCTACAGCCCAACGTCTACGGCAAAAAACTAATTTTTATCCCTCTGGGATCACGTTACAGGAGTCATCATGGATCATTTTAAGCAGCTTGAAGTCTGGTTCGTCATCGGTAGCCAGCACCTCTACGGGCCGGAAACGTTACGTCAGGTAAAAGAGAACGCGGAAAAGGTCGTCGCCGGGTTAAATCAACAGGCCAATCTGCCGGTTAAACTGGTGCTGAAGCCGCTGGTGAAAACACCGGACGAAATTCTGGCGCTGTGTCGCGATGCCAACTATCAGGATAACTGCATCGGTCTGCTGACCTGGCTGCATACCTTTTCGCCAGCCAAGATGTGGATTGGCGGTCTGAGCGTACTCAATAAACCACTGCTGCAATTCCACACCCAGTTCAATGCCGAAGTACCGTGGGACACCATGGACATGGATTTTATGAACCTGAACCAGACCGCGCACGGCGGACGCGAATTTGGCTTCATCGGCGCTCGGATGCGTCAGGCGCATCAGGTGGTCGTTGGTCACTGGCAGGATAAGAACGCGCATATCCGTATCGGGAAATGGATGCGGGTTGCTGCCGCCATTCAGGAAAGCAAACAGCTGAAGGTCGCGCGCTTTGGCGACAACATGCGTGAAGTGGCCGTTACCGAAGGTGATAAAGTCGGCGCACAAATTCAGTTCGGTTATTCCGTCAGCGCCTGGGGACTGGGTGATTTAACCGCCCTGGTTGATGCGGTATCCAAAGGCGATATCGATGCGTTGGTCGACGAATACGAATCCAGCTACCAGTTAACGGATGCGGTGAAGCTCAACGGCGCTAATCGCCAGAATCTGCTGGATGCTGCACAGATCGAACTCGGAATGAAGCGCTTTCTGGAACAAGGCGGCTATCACGCGTTCACCACCGATTTTGAAAATCTGTACGGTTTGAAGCAGCTACCGGGGCTGGCGGTACAGCGTCTGATGCAACAAGGCTATGGCTTCGGCGGCGAAGGCGACTGGAAAACCGCCGCGCTACTGCGCATCATGAAAGTGATGGCCGGAGGTTTGTCAGGCGGGACGTCCTTCATGGAGGACTACACCTATAACTTCCAAAACGATAACAATCTGGTCGTCGGTTCCCACATGCTGGAAGTCTGCCCCACTATCGCGAAGGAACAGAAACCGATTCTGGATGCGCAATACCTTGGCATTGGTGGAAAAGCCGACCCTGCTCGTCTGATTTTCTCTACGCCAGCTGGCCCATCACTCAACGCCAGCGTGATCGACATGGGCGACCGTTTCAGAATGCTGGTAAATTTGGTCGATACGATCGAGCAACCGCACCCACTGCCTAAATTGCCGGTTGCCCGCGCCATCTGGAAAGCGCAGCCGTCGCTGGAAGTTGCAGCGGAAGCCTGGATTCTGGCAGGCGGTGCGCACCATACTGTCTTTAGTCAGGCGTTGGATCTCGAACACATGCGGCTCTACGCAGAAATGCAGAACATTGAACTGCTGGTGATCGACAACGAAACCCGACTCCACGAATTCAAAGATGCCCTACGTTGGAACGAGGTGTACTACAAACTGTGTAGTCGCTAGACGCAAATATCAGGGGCAGATTCCCGCACAATCTGCCCCGTTATCGTCACCCTCATTCCATGCGCCGGTTTACCATCGTCCTGCCGCTCACCATTGACTTAAACGCCATCGTATTTTCTGTCAATCCGTTATTTTTATTTTCATTTTTTTGTTGTTGAAAAATAAGCGTACTTTTATTACATCGCCCCCTAGACAGGCTTTCTCGCTTGCATATACTTAGTCATCTCAATCACATAACTATTAGACCCATCACCATGACCGTTCATGACTATTTGCTCAAATTCAGGAAAGTCAGCTCAACAGAAAGTCTGGAAAAACTCTTTGATCACCTCAATTATTCTCTGACAGATAGTCAGGAAATCATCAACATGTATCGTGCCGCGGATCATCGGCGGGCTGAACTGGCATCCGGCGGGCGCTTATTCGATATCGGCTGTGTGCCAAAATCCGTCTGGCATCACGTCCTGTAACCATAAAGCGTTATCAGCGATAAAAAGAATAATTATGCAATAATTTCCTTCCGGGCTATTGCTCAGAACATACCCTTCGTGGTTGTCTGACAGCCCGGCGTTTCTCTTATTTACAAGACGTTAATCTTTCGCCCTTTGCAAGGGACATCGATAACCCTACTTTGGGTATGTTGTCGAAAACCCGACAATGCCTGATAATAGTCCGGTTTTGTTTTGTAGGCACCGTAATGACCGAATACGCATTGCTCTTTGTTAGCATCCTTCTGGTAAATAATTTCGTCTTAGTGAAGTTTCTTGGGCTGTGCCCCTTTATGGGCGTGTCCAAAAAGCTGGAGACGGCGATTGGTATGGGAATGGCGACCACGTTCGTGATGACGCTGGGCTCCATGTTTTCCTGGCTGATCAACGAATTTATTCTCGTTCCGCTCGATATTCTCTATTTGCGCACCATGGCGTTTATTCTGGTGCTCGCCGTTGTGGTGCAGTTCTCCGAGATGTTCGTGCGCAAAGTCAGCCCTGAGCTGTACCGTCTGCTGGGGATTTTCCTGCCGCTGATTACCACCAACTGCGCCGTACTTGGTGTTGTTCTGCTTAACATCAATCTGTCGCACGGTTTCCTGCAATCGACGATTTATGGCTTCGGTGGTGCCGCGGGCTTCTCGCTGGTGATGGTGCTCTTCGCCGCCATTCGCGAACGCCTCGCCGTATCAGATATCCCAGCACCGTTCCGCGGTTCTTCTATCGCGCTGATCACCGCCGGTCTCATGTCGCTGGCGTTTATGGGCTTTACCGGACTGGTGAAATTCTGATGACCGCAATCTGGATTGCCATTGCGGCATTAAGCGCCCTCGCGCTGGCATTCGGTCTGGTGCTCGGCTACGCCTCCCGTCGGTTTGAAGTCGAAAACGATCCGATCGTGGAAGAAGTGGAAGCCATGCTGCCCCAAAGCCAGTGCGGCCAGTGCGGTTACCCTGGCTGTCGGCCTTACGCCGAAGCGGTCGCACTGAATGGGGAAAATATTAATAAATGCGGTCCCGGCGGCGAGGCGATGATGTTGAAACTGGCTGAAAAGCTCAACGTCGATCCGCAGCCGCTGGAAGGCGATGCCGATGTTCAAGCCCCTGCGCGTCAGGTTGCCTGGATCGACGAAAGCAACTGCATTGGCTGTACCAAATGTATTCAGGCCTGCCCGGTTGATGCCATCATCGGCAGTACCAAAGCGGTACACACCGTCGTGAGCGATTTATGCACCGGCTGCGATCTCTGCGTCTCCCCTTGCCCGACGGACTGTATCGAATTACGTCCTATCGCTCCGACTCCCGCTAACTGGAAATGGGATCTCGATACGATTCCAGTGCGCGTTATTCAAGTAGAACACCATGCTTAAGCTGTTTTCCGCTTTTAGAAAAGACAGGATCTGGGATTTCGACGGAGGCATTCATCCGCCGGAAATGAAGACGCAGTCCAGCCGGACGCCACTGCGTCACATTCCGCTGCCAGAACAGTTCATTATTCCTCTCAAGCAGCATCTTGGGCCGGAAGGCGAGATCTGCGTCAGCGTCGGCGATAAAGTCCTGCGCGGCCAGCCGCTGACGCGGGGAAAAGGCCGAACCTTGCCCGTTCATGCACCGACATCGGGAACGGTAAATGCCATCCGTCAGCACACAACGGCACACCCTTCGGGCCTGTCCGAACTCAGCATCATCATCGTGCCGGATGGCGACGATCGCTGGTGTGAACGCCAGACCTTTGCGGATTATCGCGCACAAAGCACCGATACCTTGCTTGCCCACTTGCATCAGGCTGGCATCGCGGGTTTAGGCGGCGCAGGGTTCCCCACCGCGGCCAAGTTACAAGGCGGGATGCGCGGGATTGAAACCCTGATCATCAACGGTGCAGAGTGTGAGCCCTATATCACCGCCGACGATCGACTCATGCAAGAGTGTGCCGACGAGATTATTCAAGGCGTCGACATTCTGTCGTTCCTGTTGCAGCCAAAACGTATTTTGATCGGGATCGAAGATAACAAGCCGGAAGCCATCACCGCCCTGCGGCTGGCCTTGGGTAAACGCAGCGATATGCACCTGCGCGTCATCCCAACTAAGTATCCGTCAGGCGGCGCCAAGCAGCTCACCAAGATTCTGACCGGCAAAGAAGTCCCGTTTGGAAAACACTCCGCCGCCATTGGCGTACTCATGCAGAACGTCGGGACGGCCTTCGCCATCAAACGTGCCGTGATCGACGGTGAACCGCTCACCGAACGTGTGGTGACGCTGACCGGTGAAGCCTTGCGTCAGCCCGGTAACGTGTGGGCACGATTGGGGACGTCAGTACGCCACCTGCTCAAACAGGGGGGCTTCCATGTCAATAAGCAGCCGATGGTGGTGATGGGCGGTCCACTGATGGGCTTTACCCTGCCGTCGCTGGATGTGCCTATCGTCAAAATTAGCAACTGTCTGCTTGCGCCGTCGCATACGGAAATGGAGCCGGTGGCCGAAGAGCAATCCTGCATTCGCTGTAGCAAATGTGCAGACGCCTGTCCGGCGGGGCTCTTGCCACAGCAGCTTTACTGGTTCAGCCGTGGACAGGAACACGAGAAAGCCCGCAATCACCATCTGTTTGACTGTATCGAATGTGGTGCCTGCGCTTACGTTTGCCCGAGTAATATTCCGTTGGTGCAGTACTATCGTCAGGAAAAAGCCGAAATTCGGGCAATCGATGAAGATGCACAGCGTGCCGCGCAGGCTAAAGTGCGCTTTGATGCTAAACAGGCTCGTCTGGAGCGAGAAAAAGCCGCGCGCGAACTGCGCCACAAGCAGGCAGCGGCTAACGTGTCCAGCAGCGATAAAGACGCGGTTCAAGCAGCGCTGGAACGCGTGCGCCGCAAGCAAACCGCCGCCACAGAGATCGGTGCGCCAATCGAGATTACGTCCGATGCACAGCCGGATAACAGCGCCACCATCGCCGCGCGAGCTGCCCGCAAAGCACAGGCTCGTGAAGAACGAGCGCAGCAGGAAACGCCAACAGCCGAGGTTCCAACTGCCGAGCTTGACGATCCCCGCAAAGCCGCCGTGGCCGCCGCTCTGGCACGCGTTAAAGCGTGTAAAGCAGCCCAGCAGACTGACATCAGCACAGAGCGCGCGGAAGACGTGACGGCTCCCGTTGTTTCCAGCGTGGTGGCCGAGCCTGCCGCCGTTGTTGAAACACAAGAGCCGGACGATCCACGTAAGGCCGCCGTGGCTGCGGCCATCGCTCGCGTTAAATCCCGCAAGGCTGCACAGCAGACCACGACAAAGGCGGAAGCACCCACTTCATCCGTTGCTCCTGACATCTCTGCTGAGCCTGTCCCGGCCGTTGAAGCACAAGAGGCGGACGATCCACGTAAGGCTGCCGTTGCTGCCGCTATCGCTCGCGTTAAAGCCCGTAAAGCCGCGCAGGCATCGTCATATCAAGAGGAATAAATGGCTTTTAGAATTGCGAGTTCCCCGTTTACACATAACCAGCAGCGCACACAGCGCATCATGCTGTTGGTCATTCTGGCCTGTCTGCCTGGCATGTTGGCGCAGGTCTATTTCTTTGGCTATGGCAACCTGATTCAGGTCGGGCTGGCATCGGCCACCGCGCTTATCGCGGAAGGCGTGACACTGTCACTCAGAAAATTCGCAGTACGCCCCACCCTGGCTGACAATTCCGCACTATTGACCGCCGTACTGCTCGGCATCAGCCTGCCTCCGCTTGCCCCGTGGTGGATGGTTGTCATGGCAACCGTCTTCGCCATCATTATCGCCAAACAGCTGTATGGCGGCTTAGGACAAAACCCCTTTAACCCCGCGATGATTGGCTATGTGGTGCTATTGATTTCTTTCCCGGTTCAGATGACGAGCTGGCTGCCGCCGGCACCATTGCAAACCATCCCTGTCGGTTTCCATGATGCGCTCGTCATCATATTTACCGGGCACACGCCTGACGGACACACCATGCAGCAGTTGATGCACAACGTTGATGGCGTCAGTCAGGCTACCCCACTGGATACGTTTAAAACCAGCTTACGCGCTGGCCAAATGCCGCAGGACATTCTGCAACAGCCAATGTTTGCGCAATCGCTGTCTGGGATTGGCTGGCAGTGGGTGAATATCGGTTTTCTCATCGGCGGGCTGTTTTTGCTGATCCGCGGTACTATTCGGTGGCATATTCCGGTCAGTTTCCTGCTGTCACTGATGTTCTGTGCGTCACTCAGTTGGGCCATCGCGCCGGAGAAATTCGCTCCGCCGATGCTGCATTTGCTGTCCGGCGCTACCATGCTCGGCGCCTTTTTTATTGCGACCGACCCGGTTACCGCCTCAACCACAAACCGTGGCCGTCTGATTTTTGGGGCGCTGATTGGGTTACTGGTCTGGTTAATTCGGACCTACGGCGGCTATCCGGACGGCGTCGCGTTTGCCGTTCTGCTGGCAAATATCACCGTGCCACTGATTGACTATTACACCAAGCCACGTGCTTACGGCCACCATCGCTGAGGAGACGCCCATGATAACAACAATGCGTCGCCACGCGACAACACTGGCCCTGTTTGCCGCGTTCACTACCGCCGTCACTGCCATGGTGAACATGCTGACGGAACCCACGATCTCGCATCAGGCGATGCTACAGCAAAAAATGCTGTTAGATCAGGTAGTTCCCACCGAGTTATACAATAGTGACATTCAAAAGGAGTGTTACGTTGTCACCAACCCGGCATTAGGATCATCAGCGCCGCATCGCGTGTTTATCGCTCGTCTGAACGGAGAACCCGTCGCCGCCGCACTGGAAAGTACCGCGCCGGATGGCTATTCTGGTGCTATTAGGCTGCTGATCGGTGCCGATTTTCATGGCAAGATACTTGGCGTCCGCGTCACCGAGCACCATGAAACGCCGGGGTTGGGTGATAAAATCGAAGTACGAATTTCTGACTGGATCACCCGATTCAGCGGACAAACGGTACAGGGCGAGGCGGATACTCGCTGGGCAGTGAAGAAAGAAGGCGGAATGTTTGACCAATTTACCGGAGCCACCATTACGCCACGCGCCGTTATTAATAGCGTAAAACGCAGCGCCCTTTACCTGCAAACGCTGCCGTCACAAATCAACACGCTGTCCGCCTGTGGAGAGAACCAATGAGTCAAACCAAAGCGCTTTTCATTGAAGGGTTATGGAAAAACAACTCGGCACTGGTTCAATTACTGGGTCTCTGCCCTCTGCTGGCTGTGTCATCAACCGCCACTAACGCGTTGGGACTCGGGCTGGCGACCACGCTGGTTCTCACCTGTACCAACATGGCCGTCTCTGCGCTACGCCGCTGGGTGCCAGCGGAAATCCGTATTCCTATTTACGTCATGATCATTGCCTCGGTGGTCAGCACCGTGCAGATGTTGATCAACGCTTACGCCTACGGTTTATATCAGTCTCTGGGGATCTTTATTCCGCTGATCGTGACGAACTGTATCGTCATCGGTCGTGCAGAAGCCTTCGCTTCCAAGAATGCGGTGTTCCCTTCTGCGATTGACGGCCTGGCAATGGGGCTGGGAGCCACCAGCGCGCTGGTGGTGCTCGGTTCTTTACGTGAAATTTTAGGTAACGGCACGCTGTTCGACGGCGCGGATTTGCTGCTGGGCAGTTGGGCCAAGGTTCTCCGCATCGAGGTTGTACATCTTGACTCCCCCTTCCTGCTGGCCATGCTGCCACCGGGCGCGTTTATCGGCTTGGGGCTGTTGCTGGCCGCGAAATATTTGATCGATGAGAAAATGAAACAACGCCGAGCTCGTGCCGCTGTGACCGAAGGTAAAACGGCACCGGCAACCGGTACCGTAGGGGAGTCGCTGTGAACAAAGCCAAACGGATTGAGATCTTAACGCGATTACGTGCCAACAATCCCCATCCCACAACAGAGTTAAATTTCAGCACACCGTTTGAGCTGCTCATTGCCGTCTTGCTTTCTGCACAGGCAACCGATGTCAGCGTCAACAAAGCAACGGCAAAACTCTATCCCGTCGCGAATACGCCAGAAGCTCTGCTCGCACTCGGCGTAGACGGCGTGAAAGAGTACATCAAGACCATCGGTCTTTTTAACAGCAAAGCGGAAAACGTCATCAAGACCTGCCGTTTACTGCTGGAAAAGCATCAGGGACAGGTTCCTGAAGATCGTGCAGCGCTGGAAGCCTTACCCGGCGTAGGACGAAAAACGGCAAATGTGGTTCTGAATACCGCGTTTGGCTGGCCAACGATTGCTGTTGATACCCACATCTTTCGCGTCAGCAACCGTACAGGATTTGCGCCGGGTAAAAATGTTGAACAGGTAGAGGAAAAACTGCTGAAAGTCGTTCCGGCGGAATTCAAAGTCGACTGTCATCACTGGCTCATCCTGCATGGTCGTTACACCTGCATCGCACGCAAACCACGCTGTGGTTCCTGCCTGATTGAAGATTTGTGCGAATTTGGTGAGAAGATCGACGCCTAATCTGTAGCGGTCTGTTAAACCCGTTCACCAGACCGTCACCCCGCTCATTCCACGCCCAGCTCCTCACACATTTTCTGACGTATCTTCCATCAAAAAAACTGTATAAAAATACACATAACCACTATTTAAGGCTAATAAGTTATTTTTAATAGAAAATTTAGTGATTGAATGTCACTTGGTGTGATTATTTCGACATTCATCTTGTTAGGCGAATTTGATTGATTTTTATACGCACTACACATTTAATGATATGCAAAAGATTAAACCACATATTCATTCATAATTAATGGTATTGTCTTGATTTTAACTAAAAGGCAGATTATATCCCTTTTTGAAAAAATAAATTCGACAAGTCGAGATAATAATTTGATGGGGAAGAAAGATATGAAATTAAACTCTGCATAATATTTGATTTATAGTTTTATCCAACCACCAAACCCACTTGTAACAAAACATGTCAAACAGCTTGTCTGTCCGTAAAATAACGTCAATATAACGCTGTTTTTCCTCCCCATAACAATGAAAAGAGGTCGCAGTTTCACTGCCTCACTCTTGTTATTTTCTCGTTAAAAAAAACGAGATATGTAAAATCAGAGGTCTTTGTGTCAACAGCAAACAACAACAGCAAATCCGCCGAAAGCGTCAGCATGAACGCTTTCAAACAACCAAAAGCGTTTTATCTCATCTTTAGCATTGAACTGTGGGAGCGTTTTGGTTACTACGGCCTGCAAGGCATCATGGCCGTTTATCTGGTCAAAATGCTGGGCATGTCCGAAACCGACTCCATTACCCTCTTCTCCTCGTTCAGCGCGCTGGTATATGGTTTTGTCGCGATTGGCGGCTGGTTGGGGGATAAAGTCCTCGGCACCAAACGTGTGATCGTGCTGGGTGCTATTGTGCTGGCGCTCGGTTACACCATGATTGCCTATTCAGGCCACAGTGTGACATGGGTTTATATCGGTATGGCAACCATTGCCGTCGGTAACGGCTTGTTTAAAGCCAACCCGTCGGCCTTGCTGTCGACCTGCTATGCGAAGGACGATCCACGTCTGGATGGTGCCTTCACCATGTACTACATGTCGGTGAACATCGGTTCCTTCTTCTCTATGCTGGCGACACCGGTACTGGCCGCACACTATGGCTGGAGTGTCGCTTTCTCCCTGAGCGTGGTCGGGATGATCCTGACGCTGGTCAACTTCATGTTCTGCCGTAAGTGGGTCAGTACACAAGGCTCTCAGCCAGATTTCGAACCGATCAATCTGAAGAAGCTTGTCATTACTCTCGCGGGTATCGTTGTGCTGGTCGCACTTTCCACCTGGCTGCTGCACAATCAGGGCGTTGCTCGTTGGATTTTGACCATTATTTCAGTCGCCGTTGTCGCCATCTTTATTAAAGAAATGCTGGCGGTAAGCGGTGCAGAACGTCGGAAAATGATCGTCGCGCTGCTGCTGATGCTGGAAGCCGTGGTCTTCTTTGTGTTGTACAACCAGATGCCGACCTCGCTGAACTTCTTTGCGATTCGCAACGTTGAGCACGCCATTTTAGGTTTTGCCTTTGAGCCGGAGCAGTATCAGGCGCTCAACCCGTTCTGGATTATGGTTGCCAGCCCGATTCTGGCTGCGGTTTATAACAAAATGGGCGACCAACTGCCGATGGCACACAAATTTGCGATCGGTATGGTGCTGTGCTCCGGTGCGTTTCTGGTGCTACCGTGGGGTGCCAGCATGGCAAACGAACAGGGTATCGTGTCCGTCAACTGGCTGATCCTCTGCTATGGCCTGCAAAGTATCGGGGAGTTAATGATTTCTGGTCTGGGTCTGGCTATGGTCGCTCAACTGGTGCCACAGCGTCTGATGGGCTTCATCATGGGGGCCTGGTTCCTGACATCGGCTGGTGCTGCGATTATCGCGGGCTATGTCGCTAACATGATGGCCGTGCCTGAGAACGTCGTAGACCCACACGTATCACTTGAGGTTTACAGCAATGTCTTCATGCAGATTGGCATCGTGACGGGCATCATCGCCGTTCTGATGCTGCTGACCGCGCCGAAACTGACGCGTATGACGCAGGATGTCGCCACCGATGTTCCTGCGAGCACCGCTACGACAACAGCATCCGCCTGATAACCAGCCTGAACCTCTCATGCTGATGTGTGAGGCGTGAGGAGCAAGCGTTTGAATGATAAAAAGCCAGACACTGTCTGGCTTTTTTACGTTGGTGACTCGTCCTGAACGACACTTACTTCACTGGCAGCGTGACGTCCTTGAACATCGCTTCTATTTCATCATTTGAACGCAGTGCAACCGCAGTATCGACGACATCTCGCGTTAAATGCGGCGCAAAACGCTGGATGAAATCGTACATGTAGCTACGCAGGAACGTGCTGCGGCGGAAGCCGATTTTCGTTGTACTGTAGCTGAAAATACTGTTCGCGTTGATGGTCACCAGATCGGTTTCCGTTTGCGGATCGACCGCCATATTGGCAATCACCCCCACACCCAGCCCTAAACGCACGTAGGTTTTAATCACATCGGCATCCGTGGCGGTAAAGACGATACGCGGCGTCAGCCCCGCACGGTTAAACGCGGTATCCAGCTCGGAACGGCCCGTAAAACCAAAGGTATAAGTAACGATGGGATAAGCGGCCAGCTCTTCAATGGAGATGTCTGTTTTGGAGGCCAGCGGGTGATCGGGTTTTACCACCACCGCGCGATTCCAGTGGTAGCACGGCAGCATGATCAGATCGTCGTACAGGTGGAGCGCTTCGGTCGCAATAGCAAAATCCGCAGACCCTTTCGCTACGGCCTCTGCAATCTGCGTCGGCGAGCCCTGATGCATATGCAGCGACACGCGAGGATAGCGATCGATGAAACCTTTGATGACGCCTGGCAGCGCATAGCGCGCCTGCGTGTGCGTGGTCGCCACGTACAGCGATCCTTTATCGGGATAGGTATGCTCTCCGGCAACCGCTTTGATGGCTTCGACTTTCGACAACACTTCACGTGCAATGCGGATGACTTCCTGTCCGGCTGGTGTCACCTGTGTCAGGTGTTTTCCACTACGGGCAAAAATCTGAATGCCCAACTCATCCTCCAGCATGCGGACCTGTTTACTGATCCCCGGCTGGGAGGTGTACAACCCCTCTGCAGTAGAAGATACATTCAGGTTGTGATTAACAACTTCAACAATATAACGAAGCTGTTGTAGTTTCATAATTTATCCCATTCCCAATTGAAGTGTGCGCGTGGCATCTCACGACGTTCTGGCGACGTTCCGTTTTATACCCGTAAAACTTCAAGCTGCATATGCGTTGGCTACGTTACTCGGCACACTTACGTGTACCTCGCCCCGTAGGGGCCGCTGCAAGCAGCGTTCAAATCTGCCTCTGGCAGATTTGTCACTCACCCGAATCACTTACCTGAGTAAGCTCATCGGGATGAAATGAGAGACATCCTGTCTCTCACCGAAGGCCAGCCTTTGGCTGGTCAAATTCGTTCCCGACGAATTTGTCCCTCTCTTGCCGCCTTTCTGCAACTCGAATTATTGGGGTATATTGACCTTGACTACGCCTTAACCATCTGGCGCATATTTCTATCAATTTATGTCATTTAATCATAAAAATTATTTTTATATGACCATTTTTACATAGCGAAACGATAAAGAACACAGTGCGTGCGATTATCACCAAGGTAAACCGCACGATTCTCTATCACGGATCAACAATCCTCATGCTACCGCAGAACAATCTTCATACATTTGTTTTATCTAGATATTTTCTGCGATCGAAAAAGCCAGCCTTACGGCTGGCTTGATGTCGCGATTTATCGCGCATAACTCAGTTACACGCTGGGTGACAGAAAAAAGTTACTTCTTCCCTTCAACCCATTTGCCATCAATGTAAAACGCTGACCAGCCTGTTGCCTTGCCGTCTTTTTCTGACGAGACATATTGCTGTTTAGTCTTACGGCTGAAACGCACCTGCGTCTTATTGCCGTCTTTATCAACCACCGGAGCTTCCGCCAAATAACGCAGTTTTTCCGGCAAGCGATCCTTGAAACGTACCAGTTCTTCTACTAGCGGCGCCCGCGTTTCACGAGATTTCGGGAACGTATTGGCAGCGAGGAAAACCCCGGCCGCCCCGTCACGCAGCACGAAATAGGCGTCGGACTTATCACAAGGCAGCTCAGGTAGCGGCACCGGATCTTCCTTCGGCGGCGCAACCTCACCATTGCGTAGGATCTTACGCGTATTTCCACAGCTCTCGTTGGTACACGCCATGTATTTACCGAAACGTCCCATTTTGAGATGCATTTCGGAACCACACTTCTCGCACTCAACAATCGGGCCATCATAGCCTTTTATGCGGAACTCACCGGTTTCGATCTCATACCCGTCACAGGCTGGGTTATTGCCACAAACGTGCAGCTTGCGCTGATTATCAATCAGGTAGCTGTCCATCGCCGTGCCACACTTCTCGCAGCGGCGGCGGGCGCGCAGCGCGTTGGTTTCAGCATCATCGCCTTCCAACACGTTCAGCACTTCGTTTTCTGGTATCAGGTTGATCGTGGTTTTACAGCGTTCTTTCGGCGACAGCGCATAGCCGGAACAGCCCAGAAACACCCCGGTACTGGCGGTACGAATCCCCATTTTACGCGAACAAGTTGGACAATCGATACTGGTCAACACCATCGCATTAGGTCGCATGCCGCCGTCTTCAGGATCCTGCTCGGCCTTTTCCAACTGCTGACTGAATTCGTTGAAGAACTCATCCAGCACGCCTTTCCATTCAGCCTGATTATTGGCGACCTGATCGAGACGGCTTTCCATCCGGGCGGTGAAATCGTAATTCATCAATTCGCGGAAGTTTTCTTCCAGTCGATCGGTAACGATTTCGCCCATCTTCTCGGCGTAGAAACGACGGTTCTCCACCCGAACATAGCCGCGATCCTGAATGGTCGAAATAATAGACGCATAGGTAGACGGGCGGCCAATGCCACGTTTCTCCAGCTCTTTAACCAGAGAGGCATCGCTGTAACGCGCCGGTGGTTTAGTAAAGTGTTGCCCTGGCAGGAGCTTCTGGAGAGACAGCACCTCGCCCACCGCCACGGTTGGCAGCGTGCGGTCTTCATCATTTTTACGTAGCGCAGGCATGACTTTCGTCCAGCCATCGAAACGCAGCGTACGGCCTTTCGCACGCAGTTGATAATCTGCGGCTTCCACGATTAACGTGGTGGAGTCGTATTGCGCAGGCGTCATTTGACAGGCGACGAACTGGCGCCAAATCAACTGATACAGCTTCTGTGCATCGGCTTCCATATCTTTCAGGCTCTCTGCCAGCACGCCAACATCGGAAGGACGAATCGCTTCGTGCGCTTCCTGAGAGTTTTCTTTGCTACTGTAAAGATTTGCTGATTCAGGCAGATAGCGCTTGCCGAATTCTTCGCTAATATAGCCACGCACCATCGTCAATGCATCCTGACTGAGGTTCGTTGAATCGGTACGCATGTAAGTAATGTAGCCCGCTTCATACAGACGCTGTGCCATCATCATGGTTTTTTTCACGCCAAAACCAAGACGTGTACTGGCAGCCTGTTGCAGCGTAGAGGTGATGAACGGCGCTCCCGGCTTACTGCTGGTCGGCTTATCTTCACGATCGGCGACCTTATAACGAGCATTTTCAAGCAGGCTAACCGCCGCCTGTGTTTGCGCTTTATTAACTGGTTTGAACGGTTTACCGTTATGGTGCGTCACCTGCATTTGCAGTTGAACATCGCTGCTAGCCAGCAAATCGGCGTGCAATTCCCAATATTCTTCCGGCACGAACGCTTTAATTTCGCGTTCGCGATCGACAATCAGGCGCACCGCAACCGACTGCACGCGTCCAGCGGACAAGCCGCGGGCGATTTTTTTCCACAGCAGCGGGGATACCATGTAACCCACCACGCGATCCATAAACCGACGCGCCTGCTGCGCATTCACACGGTCAATATTCAACGTGTCTGGTTTTTCAAAAGCCTGTTTAATGGCATTTTTCGTGATTTCATTAAACACCACGCGGCTGAAACGCTCATCTTCACCACCAATGATTTCCCGCAGGTGCCAGGCAATGGCTTCCCCTTCGCGGTCAAGGTCGGTTGCGAGATAGATGTGGTCGGCATTTTCCGCCAGCGTTTTTAATTCGGAGACCACTTTCTCCTTACCCGGTAGTATTTCGTAGTTAGCTTTCCAGCCATGATAAGGGTCGACGCCCATACGATTAACCAGCGCGGATTTCTCATCCTTTTTGACTTTCTTTTTCGTTTTATCTTTCGTTGAGTCCGCGCTCTTTTTACTGACTGAGCCACTCGTCGGCAAATCGCGTACATGACCGACGCTGGATTTCACCACGTAGTCATTGCCTAAATACTTGTTGATCGTTTTGGCTTTTGCCGGGGACTCGACGATAACGAGAGCTTTACCCATATGTACTATTACCTGCTGAATTCTTCTGAAAATCAGATATTTTTCGGGGCATCCAGATGCGGATTCTACTGACTGCGCAAAATCCCACACTCTACCTGATAAATACTGTCACGCAACCTAATTAGCGTGGAAATCCTGTTTTATCCGCATCCGGCCACACTGAATATCGGCAGGTAAGCCCCTAAAATGTAGCCTATTTGCATCATAATCTACGCTTTACGCTGAAACCGTATCGCAGTACCCTTTCTTTTTGTGCCGCGTTTAAAATAACCCGATTGAGGGGTGAAATCGCTGTGTTGATTTTCGAAACAGCATTGCTGATATAGTGCAACGCCCCACTTTTTCAAGGGTGAGTACAGGAGTAAGAATCATGTCATCTGAACATCAGGTTAACAAAGAAAAGCGCCCTATTGACCGCAAGAGCTTATTAGTTGAAGCCAATGACATCATTAAACATCACGATGACTATTTGCATGGCATGGTCGCAAATAGCGTAGAACAAAAAAACGGCGTGCTGGTTTTTCGTGGTGAGTTTTTTCTCGATGAGAATGGAATGCCAACCTTAAAAAGCACTGCGGTATTTAACATGTTCAAGCACCTTGCACATGTTTTATCCGAAAAATACGACTTGATCGATTAAATAGTATGATGGATTAAATACAAATGCCCGCAAATTCGCGGGCATTTAATTTGTGCAAACCGCTACGCTAAGCGATTACAGCAGAGGCTTTGAACCCCGTTGCCACCAACGCAGCATCAGTCGTTCTGCCGTGTCCCCTGCGCTGCCCGTCAGACGATCCAGCAGGCGTTTACGACGCGTATAGCGAACGCTTAATACTTCATGGCTGGCCATTTCCGCAATCAGCAAATCGTCACTGGTCCCGATGGCGTCAATCAACCCCAGATCTTTCGCCTGCGTGCCAAACCAGTGCTCTCCCGTCGCCACCGCATTAATATCCAACGAAGGGCGCATCTGCTGCACAAAATCCTTAAACAGCGTATGCGTGACATTCAGATCTTCGCGGAATTTCTCACGGCCTTGTTCGGTATTTTCACCAAATAGCGTCAACGTACGTTTGAATTCACCGGCGGTGTGCAGCTCAACATCAATGTCTTTGTTCTTCAGCAAACGATGGAAATTGGGAATCTGCGCGACGACACCAATAGACCCTACTATCGCAAAAGGGGCCGCTACAATACGGTCAGCCACGCAGGCCATCATATAGCCACCGCTGGCAGCCACTTTATCCACGGCAACGGTCAAGCGTACACCGCCTTGACGTAAACGTTGCAATTGCGAGGCCGCCAGCCCATAGCCGTGCACCACACCGCCGGGGCTTTCGAGACGTAATAGCACTTCATCCTGTTGCTTCGCGACAGCCAGCACGGCGGAAATCTCTTCACGCAGCGAGCTCACTTCGCCCGCATCCATACTGCCGTTGAAATCGAGAACGTACAGGCACGGTTTTACACTTTTTCCCTCGCCACGTTTGGCGCGCTGTTTATCTTGCTTCGCCGTTTCTTTATCTTTCTTCTTTTCTTGTTTCGATAGCAGCTTCCGTTCGGTGTCGCTCATACAGGCCGTCTGCATTTCGCGCTGCATTTCCTGATATTGCTCGCCAAGGTTCATGACCTGCAACTCACCTTTATGCTGGCGTTTACGTTGCGTCATCCCAAATACCAGAACGACTAACGCCCCAATAGCCACCACGATAGTGAATACCTTAGCCAGGAATAAACCGTACAGAGAAAGTAATTCCACAAACACCGTCCTCATTGACTGCGTATTAATTAATGTTGGTTTACTCACCAACCATGGCGTTGACGTCGTGCGCCATTCCCTTCCTATAACCTAACTGATGGCACGCAATATGGCGATGTTATTCCTGCGTTTTTATGCCTATTGCTGCTTTTTGCAACAGCACAGGAAGAAATAGAGGCAGTCTCATTGAAAACGGTCGACATTTGAGGCATAACACCCCCATTCACCCTGCCCAAATGCGCCGTCATCTGGCGTTCCGAGCGACGCAGCCCGACACAGTTGTGTCTCGCCGTGCCAACACAAGATGGCAGGTCTATTATCTGAAGCGTGGCTGTTTTGCGCCACGGCAAGAGGAATTCATTGTGCATTACCAGCCTAAAATCGATTTACTGCAAAACCGCATCATTCTGGTCACCGGCGCTGGCGACGGCATTGGCAAGGAAGCCGCCCTGACCTATGCCCGCTACGGCGCACATGTCATCTTATTAGGGCGAACAGAAAGCAAACTTCAGGCAGTTAAGCAACAGATTGAGCAGGAACACGGTACGCCAGCACACGTAGTTGTCTGCGATATGCTGGCTTTATCTTCCGCGCAGTGCTTTCAACTGGCTGACGAATTGGCGCAGGTTGTGCCGCACCTGGACGGTGTTCTCCACAACGCCGGGCTACTCGGGGAGATCGCGCCTGTCACAGAGCAAACGCCGGAGATCTGGCATCAAGTTATGCAGGTCAATGTCAACGCCACCTTTATGCTGACACAGGCGCTGCTGCCTCTGTTATTGAAATCACCTTGCGCATCTCTGGTTTTCACCAGTTCCAGCGTAGGCCGCGAAGGTCGCGCCGGCTGGGGAGCCTACTCCGTATCCAAGTTCGCGACAGAAGGCCTGATGCAAGTGCTGGCTGAAGAATATCGTTCACAAAATCTGCGCGTGAATTGTATTAATCCCGGCGGAACGCGTACGGGAATGCGCGCCTCAGCGTTCCCCAACGAAGATCCGATGAGACTAAAAACGCCGGCAGATATTATGCCGCTGTATCTCTATCTGATGGGCGATGACAGTCGCCGCAAGACGGGGATGAGTTTTGACGCACAACCGGGCAGAAAAGCCGGTCCAGCCGAATAATAGAGAAGAACACGCACGATGAGCGATGAACGCCACCAGCAGCGTCAGCAGCGATTGAAAGAAAAGGTCGACGCCCGCATTGCCGCCGCGAATGAAACGCGCGGTATCTTGGTTGTTTTCACCGGCAATGGGAAAGGCAAGACCACGGCCGCATTTGGCACCGTCACGCGGGCAATCGGTCACGGATTACGCGCGGGCGTGATTCAGTTTATTAAAGGCGAGTGGCCAAACGGTGAGAAGAACCTGCTGCAACAGCACGGCGTGGAATTTCAGGTCATGGCGACCGGCTTCACCTGGGAGACGCAGAACCGCCAGACAGATACGGAAGCCGCACAGCAGGTCTGGCAGCATGGCAAACGGATGCTAGCCGACCCACAGCTCGATCTCGTCGTGCTGGACGAACTGACGTATATGCTTAGCTATGACTATTTGGATTTAAGTGACGTTGTCACTGCATTAAAACAGCGTCCTGCTGGACAGACGGTCATTATTACCGGCCGCGGTTGCCATCGTGACTTGCTGGAAATGGCCGATACCGTGACGGAAATGCGCCCGGTAAAACATGCGTTTGATAGTGGAATTCAGGCACAACAAGGCATTGACTGGTAGTCGTTAGCTTTATTGCTAACAAAGGCCAGCGCACGGGAGTAACGGATAGACCGTAAAGACGCTGCAAGTACATCCATGTCAGCTCGGATTGCGCGAATATGAATCTCATCCTGAGATTCACCCTTTCAGGGCCGTCGCCAGCAACGTTCAAAAACGTTCCTGGCGTTTTTGTCCCTGGCGCAAACGCTTTACTCTTCTATTCCGTTACGCCCGTTTTCATTCGGTAAATAGGTTTGTCAACAGCCTATTACGGTGCCCGTGAAGCATAGGGCTAACACGATTAGCCGTTGCGCTTCGGCTTTGGAGACGTACGACGGGCCGGAGCGGTACTAATCTGGCTATGGCGTTTTACCGCACGACGGATCTGGTTCGCTTTCACTCGACGGCGCTCACGCTCAACCGGTAGTTTCGATACCGTCTCAGCCGGAAGTTGCACCAGCTCACGCAGGTAATTCAGCTGTTCCAGCGGCATCTCTGCCCAGCCGCCGCGCGGCAGACCTTTCGGCAGCGTAATATCGCCGTAGCGCACGCGAATCAGGCGGCTAACCTGCACGCCGACCGCTTCCCACAAACGGCGAACTTCACGGTTGCGCCCTTCGGTCAGCGTAACGTTATACCACTGGTTCAGACCTTCACCACCCTGATAGCGGATAGTACGGAATGACGCCGGCCCATCTTCCAGTTGTACACCTTTACTCAGTTGTTTGATCTTTTCGTCATCAACTTCACCGAAGACCCGCACAGCGTATTCACGCTCAACCTCGCGGCTGGGGTGCATCAGGCGATTGGCTAACTCACCGTCAGTCGTGAACAACAGCAGACCGGACGTGTTCACGTCAAGACGCCCTACCGCCACCCAACGAGAGCCTTGAATTCTCGGCAGACGGTCAAACACCGTCGGACGGCCATCAGGATCGTTACGCGTACACAGTTCACCTTCCGGTTTGTAGTACACCAGTACGCGGCACACGGTTTCTTCGGTTTCCTTAACGGTAACCACATGGCCATCAATACGGATTTTGGTGGCTTTCGTCACTTCAACGCGATCACCCAGTGTGGCAACCTTACCGTCAACGCTGACGCGTCCAGCCTGAATGATACCTTCAATTTCGCGGCGTGAGCCATGTCCGGCACGCGCCAGAACTTTTTGTAACTTTTCGCTCATTGAGCAACCTCTAGTGTCGCCTTCCCAGGCGTCGGGGGGAGTCATAACCGCCGATAAAATTCAGCCAGTTACGTAAAAATCGTTCGTAGTATTCAATGCTGGCGCGATTATACCGATCTTCGCACCATTTGTATTCCCATTGTTACAGTCTGTCGCAACGCTTACAGGAACGGCGTAACATCGCCGGTACCTTCACGGGCGACGCGCGGCACGGATTCGGTCAGATCGATAACCGTCGTCGGCTGTTGACCCAGCGAACCGCCGTGAATAATCAAATCCACCTGTTTGCCCACTCTTTCCTGAATTTCTTCGGGATCGGACTCGGCAAAATCATTTCCCGGCAGCATCAGCGTTGTCGACATCAAGGGTTCATTCAACGCGGCCAGTAATTCCAGCGCGATAGGATTGGAGGGCACGCGCAGGCCGATGGTTTTACGCTTTTCATTCATTAAACGACGAGGGACCTCTTTCGTCGCTTTCAGAATAAAGGTGTAGTTGCCCGGCGTATTATTTTTAATCAACCGGAACGCCGTGTTATCAACGTGGGCATACGTCGAGAGTTCGGACAGATCGCGGCACATCAGCGTAAAGTTATGATCGCTACCCAGATCGCGAATCCGGCAGATGCGTTCCAACGCGTTCTTTTCGCCCAACATACAGCCCAGCGCATAACCGGAATCCGTTGGATAAACAATCACTCCACCTTTATGCAAAAATTCCACCGATTGGTTGATCAATCGTGGCTGCGGATTCTGCGGGTGAATATAGAAAAACTGACTCATGGCCCTACCTCATACGTCTGACATTTCGCGGCGTTGCACATTTCAACCCGCGTCATCGTGCAATAGGGTTATTATAGAACGTGTCGGAGGTAAAAGATTGTTATTTCATAGGATCGCGATGGCATTACGCCATGATACGCGGCAAATCTGCCAGTAACGGATGGTGCCAGACTGGCTCGACATCGGCAGGCAGCCACAGCTTGCGACCTAACTCGATCCAGGCGCACGGCAGGTGGAAATCCGAACCTTGTGATGCCATCAGGTTGAAATCTCGCGCATAGCGACCCAGTTGCGTCCGTTCATCCGGTGCCTGTTGACATTGCGCCACTTCCATCGCCATCCCGCCGTTTTCTGCAAACGTGGCTAGCAGGCGCTTTAGCCATTTGGCCGTCAGATCATAGCGCCCCGGATGCGCCAGCACCGACACGCCGCCGGATTGATGAACCGCTTCGATGGCTTGCGGGATGCTGCACCACTGTGGCGGCACGTAACCGGTTTTACCTTTCGCCAGATATTTTTTGAACACCTGATTCATGTTCGCCGCGATACCCTGCTCAATGAGGTAACGCGCAAAGTGCGCCCGCGTAATCTGTCCTCCCATTGCCAGACGCTGTGCACCAGCCAGCGCATCGGGAATGCGAGCTTTTTCCAGCCGTGTCGCAATCTGTTCAGCCCGACGCTGCCGACACTCCGCCTGTCGTTGCAGCAATCCGCTTAGCGCTGGATGCGCAATATCCATTCCTAGCCCGACAATATGGATCTCATGATTTTCCCACAGGGTGGAAATCTCCACTCCGGGAATCAGTCTCAGCGGTAATCCCTGTTGGGCAATTGCATGTTGTGCTTCTTCAAGTCCGCTGGTCGTGTCGTGATCGGTTATCGCCAGCACGCTCACCCGCATATCTACCGCCCTCTGAACAAGCGCTGTTGGCGTTAAAACGCCATCAGATGCCGTCGTGTGGCTATGCAGATCATAAAGTGGGAATGACGATATCGGTTGGGAATCTTCTGGCACAAGCCTATCCATTAATAAAAATCATACGAAAGCCGCATGATGCCATTCATAGGAAGCAAATGGTAATGTCCACCGTTTACTGAGTAATAAAATGATCATATTGAAGGTGTTGACATTCCACCACTGAGCCAGTTAACTAGTACGCAAGCTCAGTGCAGTAATCCGAACACAAACCGCGAGATGATGATAATGGTAACACAGAAAATGATGAAACATGCTTGGTGGTGCTCTTCTCTCTCGCGGGTGGACTAATCACGCATCGCTGTTATCACACATGCAGATATTCCCTGGCCCGCTTAACTCAGCGGGCTTTTATTTGATGGGCACAACATTAAACGGGTAGCAAGAATGCAAACAACACAACCTACACTGGAACTGCTGCGCACCAAGGCCGTTTACCGTAACGACCCCAGTGCCATCTTCCATCAGCTCTGCGGTGCCAGACCTGCAACGTTGCTGTTAGAGTCGGCTGAAATCGACAGTAAGGAAAACCTGAAAAGCCTGTTAATCGTTGATAGCGCGCTGCGTATCACTGCTCTGGGCCAAGACGTTTCCATTCAGGCCTTAACGGCAAACGGCGCCAGCCTCCTGCCGCGTCTGGATGCTGCACTGCCTGCGGCAATTATTAATCAGCCGCGTCCGAATGGCCGTGAACTCACCTTCCCACCAGCAGACGTCATGCAGGATGAAGACGCTCGTCTGCGTTCGCTGTCGGTCTTTGATGCTTTACGCCAGATTCTGACGCTGGTCTCCTGCCCGGCAGACGAACGTGAAGCCATGTTCCTCGGTGGTTTGTTCGCCTACGATCTGGTTGCCGGATTTGAAGCGTTACCCGCGCTGAGCCAGCAACAGCGCTGCCCGGATTTTTGTTTCTATCTGGCAGAAACGCTGCTGGTGCTCGATCACCAAAAACACGAGACCGTGCTGCAAGCCAGCCTGTTTACGCCGAACCACAGCGAAAAGCAGCGTCTGCAACAGCGTCTGGAACAACTGCAATTTCAGCTTACTCAACCAGCACCCGCACTGCCGAGCCAGTCCATTGAGAATATGACGCTGAGCTGCAATCAGAGCGATGAGGCCTTCGGCGAGGTCGTTAGCCAAATGCAGGAAGCCATCCGCATCGGTGAAATTTTTCAGGTCGTGCCGTCGCGCCGCTTCTCTCTGCCATGCCCATCACCGCTGGCTGCCTACCAAACGCTGAAAGATAACAACCCAAGTCCTTACATGTTTTACATGCAGGATCAGGATTTCACACTGTTCGGTGCCTCGCCGGAAAGTTCGCTGAAATACGATGCCGACAGCCGCCAAATCGAAATCTACCCGATTGCCGGCACTCGTCCGCGCGGCCGCCGCGCCGATGGCTCGCTGGATCGCGATCTCGATAGCCGTATTGAGTTGGAAATGCGTACCGACCATAAAGAGCTGGCAGAGCATCTGATGTTGGTGGATTTGGCCCGTAACGATCTGGCACGAATCTGCCAACCGGGCAGCCGTTACGTTGCTGACTTGACCAAAGTTGACCGTTATTCCTTTGTGATGCATCTGGTGTCTCACGTGGTGGGAACATTACGTGAAGATCTGGATGTGCTGCACGCCTACCGCGCCTGCATGAATATGGGCACGTTGAGCGGCGCACCGAAAGTCCGGGCAATGCAATTGATTGCCGAAAGTGAGAAAACCCGTCGCGGCAGCTACGGCGGCGCAGTGGGTTACTTCACCGCACACGGCGATCTGGATACCTGCATCGTTATTCGCTCCGCCTATGTCGAAGACGGCATTGCGACCGTTCAGGCTGGCGCAGGCGTGGTACTGGATTCGAACCCTCAGGCCGAAGCCGACGAAACACGTAATAAAGCCCGGGCCGTACTGCGAGCCATTGCCAGTGCGCACCATGCAAAGGAGATCTTCTGATGGCCGACATTCTGCTGCTCGATAATATCGATTCATTCACCTACAACCTCGTGGATCAACTGCGTGCCAGCGGCCATCAGGTTGTGATTTACCGTAACCATCTGCCTGCCGATGTCATCATCGCGCGGTTACAGCAAATGGAAAAACCGATTCTGATGCTTTCCCCCGGCCCCGGTACACCGGCTGAAGCAGGCTGCATGCCGGAACTGCTGCAACGTCTGCGCGGTCAATTGCCGATTATTGGTATTTGCCTCGGCCATCAGGCCATTGTGGAATCTTATGGCGGCCATGTTGGTCAGGCAGGCGAAATCCTGCACGGCAAAGCATCGGCCATCGACCACGATGCCAGCGGTATGTTTAGCGGTTTGCCGCATCCATTACCGGTCGCCCGCTACCACTCGCTGGTCGGCAGCCGTATTCCTTCTACGCTGACCGTCAACGCGCATTTCAACACGATGGTCATGGCGGTGCGTAACGACGCTGACCGTGTCTGCGGTTTCCAATTCCACCCGGAGTCGATTCTGACCACACACGGCGCGCGACTGCTGGAACAAACGTTGGACTGGGCGCTGGCTTAACGAGGGATACGATTATGCAACTGTCTTCTATACAACCGTTTTCTGCTCAGGATGTCGCCACCATGCAAAATATACTGGAAAAATTATACCGCTCGGACAACATCAGCCGTCAGGAAAGTCAGGCGCTGTTTGGTGCCATTATCCGTGGCGAGCTGGAAGCCAGCCAGTTGGCTGCTGCGCTGATTAGCATGAAAGTGCGCGGCGAGCACCCCGATGAGATTGCCGGTGCCGCCACGGCATTGCTGGCCGATGCGCAGCCATTCCCCCGTCCTGACTATTTATTTGCCGATATTGTCGGCACAGGCGGTGATGGCACGAACAGCATCAACATTTCGACTGCCAGTGCTTTCGTCGCTGCCAGTTGCGGCCTGAAAATCGCCAAGCACGGCAACCGCAGCGTATCCAGCCGCTCCGGTTCCTCCGATTTGCTCTCTGCCTTCGGTATTAAGTTGGATATGAGCGCGCAAGATTCACGTCAGGCTCTGGACGATCTGGGCGTGTGCTTCCTGTTTGCTCCGCAATACCATCTGGGGTTTCGCCATGCTATGCCGGTGCGCCAGCAGCTCAAAACCCGCACGGTTTTCAACGTGCTGGGGCCGCTAGTTAACCCTGCTCGCCCGCCACTGGCGCTGATTGGTGTGTACAGCCCTGAATTGGTTCGCCCTATTGCCGAAACGCTGAAAGTGCTGGGCTACCAGCGTGCCGCCGTCGTACACGGCGGTGGGATGGATGAAGTTGCGATTCATGCGCCGACACACGTTGCCGAATTACACAATGGCAAGATCGAAACTTACGAACTGACGCACCGCGATTTCGGTCTTGATGCGTACCCACTGTCCGCATTACAAGGCGGTACACCAGAAGAAAACCGTGACATTCTCGCGTCACTGCTACAAGGTAAAGGTGAACACGCGCACGCCGCGGCGGTTGCCGCCAATGTTGCGCTGCTCCTGAGATTGTTCGGACAGGAAGATCTGCGCCAGAATGCGCAACAGGCACTTGAAGTCATTCATAGCGGACAAGCTTATCAGCGCGTTATCGCCCTGTCCGCCAGAGGATAATGGAACCATGCAGGAAACCGTATTACATAAAATTGTGCGTGATAAGGCGCTCTGGGTTGCGGAACGAGAGAAAGCACAGCCGCTGACCTCTTTTCAGCATGAGATCGTTCCCAGCCAGCGTGATTTTTATCAGGCGCTGAAACAAAATAAGCCCGCTTTTATTCTGGAATGCAAAAAGGCTTCACCTTCGAAGGGATTGATTCGCGATGATTTCGACCCGGTAGCGATTGCCCAGATCTATAAAGATTATGCGTCTGCCATTTCTGTTTTGACTGACGAGAAATATTTCCAGGGCGATTTTGCCTTTCTGCCGCAGGTCAGCGTGGCGGTCCACCAGCCAGTGTTGTGCAAAGACTTTATTATTTCGCCTTACCAGATCTATCTGGCTCGCTACTATCAGGCCGATGCGATTCTGCTGATGCTGTCTGTACTGGACGATGAGCAATACCAACAACTGGCAGACGTGGCGCACAGCCTGAAACTCGGGGTGCTGACGGAAGTCAGCAATGAAGAAGAGCTACAGCGAGCCATTCAGCTTGAAGCGCGCGTCGTCGGGATTAACAACCGCGACCTGCGCGATCTCTCCATTGACCTCAACCGCACCCGGACGCTCGCCCCGCGCCTGCCCGCTGGCGTAACCGTGATCAGTGAGTCGGGCATCAATCACCATGCGCAGATTCGTGAACTCAGCGCTTTTGCTCAGGGGTTCCTGATCGGCAGTTCACTGATGTCCGAGCCGGATCTGAACGGCGCGGTACGCCGCGTTATTTTGGGTGAGAACAAAGTCTGCGGCCTGACCCGCGCTGCAGATGCACAGACAGCCTATCAGGCCGGCGCGCTCTACGGCGGATTAATCTTCGTCGCCAGTTCCCCTCGCTACATTGATGCCAAACAAGCCACTGACGTGATGACCGGTGCTCCACTTCGCTATGTCGGCGTTTTCCGCAATGCGCCCGTCGAACACATCGTTGCTATCACGACGCAGTTAGGGTTAGCGGCCGTTCAACTGCATGGCGATGAAGACCAACAGACGATCAATCAGCTACGTCAGCAATTACCTGCGGCTTGCCAGATCTGGAAAGCGCTGAGCATCGCGGATGCAATGCCTACGCGCGATCTCGTCCATGTCGATCGTTACGTGTTCGACAACGGTCAGGGCGGCAGCGGGAAAACCTTCAACTGGTCACTGCTGGCGAATCAGTCATTGGATAACGTGCTGTTGGCTGGCGGCCTGAATAGCGATAACTGCGCGCTGGCGGCACAACAAGGTTGCGCCGGACTGGATTTCAATTCCGGCGTAGAAAGCGAACCGGGAAAAAAAGACTCACATAAAATTGCTGCGGTTTTTGCGACCTTGCGTCAACCGCAACACTAAAACAGACGGGAAAATTATGACATTACTCAACCCTTACTTCGGTGAATTCGGCGGACAGTTTGTTCCGCAGATCCTCATCCCAGCGTTACGCCAGTTAGAAGAGGCTTTCGTCAGCGCACAAAAAGATCCTGATTTTCAGGCCGCGTTTATCGATCTGCTGAAAAACTACGCAGGTCGCCCGACCGCATTAACTCTGTGTCAAAACCTGACTGCGGGGACGAAAACCAGACTGTACCTGAAACGTGAAGACCTGCTGCACGGCGGCGCGCACAAAACCAATCAGGTACTCGGACAGGCGCTGCTGGCTAAGCGTATGGGCAAAAGCGAAATCATCGCTGAAACCGGTGCAGGTCAACACGGCGTCGCGACCGCGCTGGCTTGCGCGCTACTCGGCCTGAAATGTCGCGTTTATATGGGCGCGAAAGACGTTGAGCGCCAGTCGCCGAACGTCTTCCGTATGCGTCTGATGGGTGCAGAAGTCATTCCGGTTCACAGCGGCTCCTCCACGTTGAAAGATGCCTGTAACGAAGCGCTGCGCGACTGGTCTGGCAGCTATGAAACCGCACATTATCTGCTGGGAACGGCGGCTGGCCCCCACCCTTACCCGACGATTGTGCGCGAGTTTCAACGCATGATTGGCGAAGAGACGAAAGCGCAGATTCTGGAAAAAGAAGGCCGCTTGCCGGATGCAGTATTGGCCTGTGTCGGCGGCGGTTCTAATGCGATTGGCATGTTCGCTGATTTCATCGACGATACCAACGTGCGTCTGATCGGCATTGAGCCTGGCGGTTTGGGTATTGAATCCGGGCAGCACGGCGCGCCGCTAAAACACGGTCGTCTCGGCATCTATTTCGGTATGAAGTCCCCGATGATGCAAACGTCCGACGGACAAATCGAAGAGTCTTATTCGATTTCCGCCGGGCTGGATTTCCCGTCAGTAGGTCCGCAGCACGCCTATCTGAACAGCATTGGACGCGCTGACTATGTCTCGATTACCGATGACGAAGCGCTGGATGCCTTCAAAACGCTCTGTCGCAGTGAAGGGATTATCCCCGCGTTGGAATCCTCCCACGCGTTGGCTCACGCATTGAAGATGATTAAAGCGGAACCGGAGAAAGAACAACTGCTGGTGGTCAACCTATCAGGCCGTGGTGATAAAGACATCTTTACCGTGCACGATATTTTGAAAGATCGGGGAGAAATGTAATGGAGCGCTATCAGCAGCTGTTTAATCGCCTCTCAGAGAAAAAAGAAGGCGCATTCGTTCCTTTTGTGACGCTGGGCGATCCGTCTCCCGAACAATCCCTGAAAATTATCGACACGCTGATTACCGCCGGTGCCAATGCGCTGGAACTGGGCATTCCCTTCTCTGACCCGCTGGCGGATGGTCCAACCATTCAGGATGCCAACCTGCGCGCCTTTGCCGCAGGCGTCACGCCGGGCCAGTGCTTCGACATGCTGGCGACCATTCGTCAGAAATACCCAGCAATCCCGATTGGCCTGCTGATGTATGCCAATCTGGTCTTCAGCAACGGTGTTGATGAATTCTATCAGCGCTGCGCGCAGGTTGGCGTTGACTCGGTATTAGTGGCGGATGTTCCGGTGGAGGAGTCGGCCCCGTTCCGTACGGCGGCGCTACGGCACGGCATTGCCCCGATTTTTATCTGTCCGCCTAATGCTGACGATGATTTACTGCGCGAGATCGCCTCCTATGGCCGTGGCTATACGTATTTAGTGTCACGTGCAGGCGTAACCGGAACAGAAAAACGCGCACAATTGCCGCTGAATCATTTGGTAGCCAAACTGAACGAGTATCATGCCGCCCCTCCGCTGCAAGGATTTGGCATTTCCGATCCTGCTCAAGTGCGGGAAACGCTAGCATCAGGTGCAGCGGGTGCCATTTCCGGTTCGGCAATCGTGAGGATTATCGAAAAAAATCTGAACCAGCCCGATGATGCCATGCTGTCAGAGTTACACACCTTTGTGAGTGAAATGAAAGCTGCTACGCGTTCATAATACTTTTCAGGCGCGCGATTGATGCTTAACGCAATGACTATCGCGCGCACAATAATGTCTCAAATCATGTCTTATTTAATCAAGGCTAACCCTCTTTAATTATTATTTAATGTCTAATCAATTACAATTGTAAATAATCCCTTCAAGATAAAAATTTACTTAATTTCTTATTAGATAAATATTCTACTGATCGTTATTTTTTTAAACCACATAAATCCGCCCAATAAAACATGAATAAAACCACATAAATAAGATTATTGGAAACTTTTCCTTTTTAACGATCTTGTTCACATTACCGTGAGAGATAACAAATAAAATAAAACCGCTGAACGAAAGTGGCAGCGCGTTTTTAAAAAAATTCTCTTTTGGCTTGGGATAATAAATAAAATGAAAGTAAAAATATTGACGATGGTGGTAACTTCCTTAATCAGCTTAAGCTCCATGGCTGTTACGATTGACTATCGCCATGAAATGAAAGACACGGCAAAGAACGATCATAAAGACCGCCTGCTGATGTCCCACCGTTTTGACAACGGCTTTGGTCTGTCTATGGAAGCCAAATGGGGGCAATCCAAAAACGATACAACCCCAAATAAACCGTATAACGAAACCGTCAGCAACGGTACTGAAATGACCGCCAGCTACCTGTACAAATTCGCTAAAACCTTTGGACTGGAAGGTGGTTTGAACATGGTTTCCACTTCAGACGACAACAACTACCGTCCTTACATCAAAGGCACCGCCAACATTACCGATTCGCTGTATTATGCCCTACGCTACCGCGCATCGTACCTGCGTAAAAGTAATAACATCGGTAACTCCAACACCTCTGCGAACCCTACAGATATTAAAGGTTACACCATTACCAGTACGTTGGGTTATAAATTGCCTGCAAACCTTGTGGTTGAATACGAATTTGAATTCAATAAAAATACCCAATCGGGTCCTGTTGGATATTTAGCTGATAGCGATAACCATGAGCTGAGCCACGATGTTAAATTAGCGTATAAATTTGACAAGAACTGGACACCTTATGTGCAGCTCGGAAACGTAAAAGGCAGCACAACAACTGACGAACGCCAAATTCGCTACCGCGTTGGTGTACAGTACAATTTCTAATGGCTAATACCCTATAGATAATTGCCGTAATAAAATAAAAATCGCACTCTCTTTATTGGGTAGTTATTTTGTGTCTGTAAAAACGACGACGTTATTCACGTCGTCGTTTTGTTATGGCGTGCCATCCCTGACCGCCACCCTTACGGGCCGTTTCTGCCGCAACGTTAAAAATTTCTCGCGGAAATTTTTTTATCACATCAAATTAACAATCAGAAGCGATAACCTACGCCAAACATAAAGGCCCACGGATCAAGTTTAGTATGGATACTTTGCTGATCGTTACCGGCTTTAAATTTCACATCAGTATCAATATCCATCCACCATACGGACATGTTGACTAACCAATTCTTATCCAGGTTGTAATCCAACCCAGCCTGTGCAGCCACACCCCAGGAATTTTTCAGGCTCAGATCGCTCAGTCCTGCGGCCTTCCCTGTATCATTAAATTTCTCATCGAAGAACATCGTGTAGTTCAGGCCAACGCCCAAGTAGGGACGTAATTTATCTTGAGCGTCACCAAAATAGTATTGTGCTACCAGTGAAGGCGGCAGGTGTTTCACTTCTGCGATAGTGCCCGTGCCAGGCGTGCCGACTTTGTGTTTGAAGGGGGTGGCCGCGAGCAATTCAACGCCAATATTGTCCGTCACCATGTAGCTAAAAGTCAGACCCAACTGCGTATTGTTGTTTACCTGAAACTCCCCCAAACCCAGCACATTGTCCGAACTTTCACGTGGATGCACAGTTGCGGTACCCGCACGGACAATAAAATCACCCGCTTGATGAGCCTGTGCCAATGTAGGCATAAGCGCCGCTGCCAATAATAAGAAAGATGCCTTTTTCATTACCCACTCCATTTATAGGGTTTAAATTTCGAGCGAAATATAACCCTAAGTAGGTATTCTTGTTTTAAGCCAGATCACATCTTTTAAAGATTTTACACACAAATTGAACCAAATCATTTATCGCTAACTGATTAAAAATCAATAGAATTGATTCAAATCAATAAATGGCAAAGAATACATAACGTGCGCTGCCCGCAAATTGCATTACCGCGCGGACGCATTCAACGGTAGATTTTTATTTTCATTAACGTGATTCACGCTGGCTGGGGGCAGTTAGTCATCCAATGAGCGATAATACCTGTATGCACTGCGGCGCGTGCTGCGCTTATTTCAGAGTGTCTTTCTATTGGGGTGAAGCCGATGACGGCAGCGGCGTTGTGCCTTCTCAATTCACCGAACCTGTTTCCCCTTTTTTACGCTGTATGGCGGGTACGAACAGCAAGACGCCTCGCTGCCAGGCATTGGAAGGCACCATCGGGGATACCGTCAGTTGTTCTATTTATGTTAATCGCCCTTCACCGTGCCGTGAATTTATGCAATCAGGCGAAAATGGGCAGATCAACGATGCCTGCAACCGGGCACGGGAAGAATATGGTCTGCCACCTTTGGTAACATTTTCATCACCATCTTTCCTTACTGAAGGCAAAAGCAGCATTGCATCGTTGACGGGGTGCCACAGCATGGATTAACAGGTTACAATCATGAGTTAAGTTCTATCCGTTGATTTATCTTTTTCAAGGAGCCTGCATGCCTATCACGGCTAACACGTTGTACCGTGACACAATGAATTTTACCCGCAACCAGTTCATCAGCATTTTAATGATGTCACTGTTGACGGCATTCATTACTGTCATACTGAATCATGCGCTATCGCCTTCTGTAGACGAGTTACGGATTCTGAGCACCTCCGGCAGCGATCTGTCATCTTCTGTCGAATCCGGCTTGATGGACTTCATTCAGCAGATGACGCCGGAACAACAAACCGTGTTGCTAAAAATGTCGGCGGCGGGCACCTTTGCTGCGTTAGTAGGCAACGTACTGCTGACGGGCGGAATTCTGATGCTCATCCAACTGGTGTCTGACGGACATCGCACCAGTGCCCTACGCGCGATCAGCGCCTCCACACCTTTTTTACTGCGCCTGCTGTTCCTGATCCTGCTATGCACACTACTCATCCAGCTTGGCATGATGTTGCTGATCATTCCTGGCGTGCTGCTCGCCATCGCACTGAGTTTGTCGCCCGTGATAGTCGTCACTGAAAAAAGCGGGATTGTCAGCGCGATTAAAGCAAGTACCAAGCTGGCCTATGGCAATTTACGTGCAACCGCGCCTGCCATCGTGATGTGGTTGTTGGCTAAAATTGCTATTTTGCTGGTCGTGTCGAAGTTACCCATTTCCTCACCTACGGTGCTCGGCGTGGTTTTGAACGGGTTAAGCAACCTGATCTCCGCTATCTTGCTGATTTATCTGTTCCGCCTTTATATGCTGCTGCGCGCTTAATTAGCGCTCTTCGCCTATGCCGCAACGCTAGCGGCATAGGCTTCGCCCGTTCCCTCGTTCACTTGCCCAATCGTAATTTTCTGCAAATTATTACAATATCTCGGGAATGGTGTTCCACAATGAAGGATAATGGCGTGAGCTATCGGATAACTCTTGTGGGTTATGATTACGACACTGTTGAGTGATGGATTGAATAATGAAGCAACTTATTGATTTTATACCGTTGATTGTGTTTTTTGCGGCCTATAAACTCTATGACATCTACATCGCGTCGGGCGCATTAATTGCGGCAACGGCGCTGTCACTCGCGGTCACCTGGGTGATGTACCGTAAAATAGAGAAAATGACGCTGGTCACCTTTGCGATGGTCGTCGTTTTCGGTTCGCTAACATTGGTGTTCCATAATGATCTGTTTATCAAATGGAAAGTCACCATCATCTATGCGCTGTTCGCCGCAGCTCTGTTGATTAGCCAGTTTGTCATGAAGCAGACGCTGATTCAGAAAATGCTGGGTAAAGAGCTAACCTTGCCGCAGCCCGTCTGGGGAAAATTGAATTTGGCCTGGTCGATGTTCTTTCTGGTGTGCGGGCTAGTTAACATCTATATTGCTTTCTGGTTACCGCAAAGCGTGTGGGTCAATTTTAAAGTCTTTGGTCTGACAGGTGTGACGCTGCTGTTTACGCTGATTTGTGGCGTCTATATTTACCGTCACTTACCTAGTGACCAGGAAAAATCAGAAGAAGAAAAAAGCGAGCAACCATAATCGCTAAAGCAGCACACATTGTTTGATAAAGACACAATCCTCGTCAGCAAAAGCGCGTTGACTGATGGGGATACTCAACTTAACCAACTTGACTGATTGCACAATGAGCACACAAAACGTGTTACCACAGGGCGAACTGGTTCTTCGCACGCTGGCAATGCCAGCCGATACCAATGCAAACGGAGATATTTTTGGCGGCTGGCTAATGTCGCAAATGGACATCGGCGGCGCAATTTTGGCGAAAGAGATTGCCGAAGGGCGCGTCGTTACCGTACGGGTTGATGGGATGTCATTTTTAAAACCTGTCGCCGTCGGCGATGTGGTTTGCTGCTATGCACGTTGTTTGCGCACTGGCCGTAGTTCTATCAACGTCAACGTTGAAGTTTGGGTAAAGAAAGTCTCGTCTGAACCCATTGGTCAGCGCTATCGAGCGACCGAAGCGTTATTTACCTACGTCGCGGTAGATGAAGAAGGTCATCCACGTGAACTTCCTACCGGAAAAAGTCACTTCACACCAAGTGAATAACGTTTAGCGTTTAGCGTTCATCGGCATGAGCACAACGTCATCTGCCTTGAATAGCGATCGATACGAAAACGGGGCGTCATCTGCCAAATGATGACGCCCCGTTTCTTTTTCATACTGGCGTGAATTATTCGACTGCCGCTCCGCCGTCAATTTTAAAGACGATGGTCACAACCAGATTTTTGCCGGGCTTACCAGCTTCATAGCGCCACTTACGCATCGCCTGTTTAATATCGCGTTCGAACATATTACGTGGTTCGGCAGAAAGCACTCGAACGTTGTCAACACGCCCAGATTCGTCCACATCAAACTGCATTTTTACCCGGCCTTCAACGCGCAGGGAAAACGCGCGAGCAGGGTACTGAGGCTGCGCGCGGCTCAACGGACGTGGCCCACTTGACTGCGTGCTTGCTGCGGGCGCAGGTGCCTGCTTCACTGGCGCATTATTCACATTGCGCGTTGGCTCTTCGCTGGTAAACGGCGAAGGCGGCTGTTTTTCAACGGTTGGTTCGCGTTTAACCGGCTTCGGCTGCTCAACCTTTTTCACGGGTTTGGGTTTGGGTTTGGGTTCCGGCTTAGGTTTCGGCTTGGGCTCAGGCAATGGCATAGGAACCGGCTGCGGCAATGGCTCCGGCTCTGGAATCGGTTCCGGCACCGGTTCTGGCTGTTTCACTGGCTCTGGTTCTGGGGAAGATTTGGCAGCAGGCGCCGCTTCATAGGCCGCAGGGTTCACCATCACAACGCTGATAGGCTTGGATTCCTGCGGTAATTCGATTGAATTATTAAACGATGCGTACAGTAAACCTGCAATCAGTGAACCGTGAAAACCAACTGAAAGTAAGAATGGCCATGAGTAACGGCGGGTCAAAAAAAAATTTTTTTGCGGCATAGTCTGTCTTTATCCTCTTATGCCGCCCAAGTTTAAATGCAAATAGCAATCATATTCAATAACAACCCGTGGAATTGTCAAAAAAACAGAAATCTTAGGGGGATTACTCTGGCAAATCAACCTATTGTCCTCGAACAACATCACGTATGATGGCAAAACACGCGTCTCTTACCCGATAGCGTTTGGTCACTGGGCGCTAACCCGGCATACTAAGCGAAAAAGGGTACCTTCCTACCTGTGAGGTCACTATGCTCTATGTCATTTATGCTGAAGATAATGTTGATTCGTTGGCAAAACGCCTGTCGGTAAGACCCGATCATCTTGCCCGTTTACAGGCATTGCGCGATCAGGGACGACTGATTACCGCAGGCCCTTTACCGGTGATCGACAGCGAAGATCCCGGTCAGGCTGGCTTTAGCGGCTCCGTCATTATCGCCGAGTTCGCGTCACTGGATGAAGCAACGGCATGGGCTGACGCCGATCCCTATATCGCGGCAGGTGTCTATAAACACGTCAGCGTGAAGCCATTCAAGAAAGTGTTTTAAGGTTCTATTGATTCAGGTCATGATTGTACTAAAAAATCATGGCCTCTCACTCTCCGCTAAAAGCTGAAATATTTTAGTCATTTAACAGTGATAGTTTGACCGCTATTCATATAATGAGGGTCAACAATCATGTTAATGCCAGCGATTTTGCGAAACAGAATTGCTACCATCCGCCACCGTTATCGCCTCAGTATTCTCTCCGGATTGTTATTGATCATTGGGTTATTTTCTTTACTGCAATTGGTTTCCGTCGGCGTCATTTCTCAAACGATGACGCAGGTACGGCAGGATATTTCTGCTAACGAAAACCTTCGCCAGCAACAAGTCTTAATGGATAAAGCCCGGATGGAAGTGATGAACGCCAGCGATAAACTCAATCGCGCGGGCATCTATCTGTTGGTAGATAAAGAAACGGGCTCTGAAGGCAGTTGGCACAGCCTGATGGATGAGGCAGAAGTGTCACTCAAACAGGCGCAGGAGTATTTCCAACAACTGGGGACGATCACCACGGTGGAAGCGGACACAGCGGCTTTCACCGATTTGAAGAAGAGCTACAGCCAGCTCTATTCCGGGCTCATTGAACTCGCTCAGGGAATAAAAACCACCAACCAGATCGACATTTTTTTTGCCGTTCCCGTTCAGGCCTTTCAAAGCGATTTTACCCAGAAATATTCACACTATCTGCAAGACACCGATGCACTGCAAAAGCAGCACGGGCAACAGTTTTTATCCTCTCTCGATCGCGCTAAAACAATTTTTATCACGGTCCTGGGGCTCTTACTAGCGATCGCCATCGTAGTTTGGATCGGCGTGAATCGGGTCATTATTCGCCCTCTGACGCACATCATTGCCCATTTAAAACTGATCGCCGCAGGCGATCTTTCTCATTCGGTAAACGCAGAGATACGTGGGACGCGTGAAATTGAGCAACTGAATACCAGCGTCATTCAAATGCAGGAGGGTTTAGTGACGTTAGTCAATCAGGTTCGCCAAGGCGTTGACCACATGGTGACGCAGGTTGATCGGGTTACTGCGGATAACCATCGGCTTTCCGAACAGGCTAACCGCCAATCCTATGAACTCAAAGCTACCACGGAGCACATCATTCAGCTTAGCCAGCATCTCAAGCAAAATGCTCGGCATACTCAACAGGCCAACCTGCACGCGGAAGACACCAGCAAGATCGCCGCACAAGGCGAGACCATGATGAATGACGTCCAAGCGGCGATGTCAGACATTGCTGGCAGGACGCGCGAAATGACCGAAGCCATTGGGATGATTGAAAACGTGGCGTTCCAGACACATATTTTGTCTTTGAACGCGGCTATAGAGGCTGCACGTGCCGGGACGATGGGACGAGGCTTTGCCGTTGTCGCCCGGGAAGTCGGTACGCTGGCATCACAAAGCAGCCATTCTGCACAAAATATTAATGTGCTGATTCGTGATTCAGACAACAGTGTAAGTGCAGGAACGCGGTTGGTGAACAAACTGAATGATAGCCTACAGAACATTATTCAAACGGCTAAAGGCACCGGCACGTTTCTAAGCGAGATCTCGGCAATATCACATCAGCAGAACGAAAGTATTCATGAAGTGACCACCCGACTTAGTACGCTAAATGACTCTGTCAGAGAAAATGCGGGACAGGTTGAAGCCTCTGCGCGCACCTTTTCCTCGCTGCTGGAGCAAACGGAACGCTTAAATACCTCAGTGTCGCTGTTTATCCTGCCCTCGACGGAGGATGGCGGTAACCCGATGATCGATCAGAGAGAAATAACGCATCGCATTCCGGCTATGGGATAAAAAAAAAGCGACCATACCTCGGGTCGCTATTTTCCTCACTGGCTTACCAGTCGTAGGTTACCGCATAAAGCAATGCCCGCCGTTTGTGCTTTTGCTGCAAATAACGGGCAGAGCGAATATGGCGATACGTGCGTGATTGCGCCTCTAACCAGCGACTTCTTCGACGCTGGACCTGACGCAACATCCGCCAGCGACCCACTTCATTCCGACTACGTTTCATGATGCGGCTCTTATTAATACACTCGCGCTGGGCATTATATACCCCTGATGCGTGACGACAATCAGTGAATCCCCCTCCCCGCCATTCTCTTCTTATTCGATTGCACTATTTTATTCAGAGGAAAGGCGTTTCCCCTTTTATAGATCTATGCGTACACTTTGCTAATTCTTTGCAGAAGGGAACTATGCTGCCTTTATGTCGACATTTTATACCGTAATAAGTTGGTTGCTGGTTTTTAGCTACTGGTTGCTGATTGCAGGTGTGACCTTACGTATTCTGATGAAGCGCCGGGCAGTGCCTTCAGCGATGGCCTGGCTACTGGTGATTTATATTCTGCCACTTGTCGGTATTGTCGCTTATCTTTCATTTGGCGAACTCCACCTCGGCAAACGCCGAGCTGAACGCGCCAGTAAAATGTGGCCATCAACGGCAAAATGGCTGCGCGAATTAAAAGAGTATCGCCGTATTTTCGCAACGGAAAACAGCGAGGTCGCCAGCGCACTATTTCAGCTTTGTGAACGTCGACAGGGCGTTGGCGGCGTCAAAGGTAATCAGTTACAACTGATGACCACGTTTGATGACACGATTAAATCACTATTACGTGATATCGAGCTTGCGCGCAGCAACATCGAGATAGTGTTCTATATCTGGCAACCAGGTGGTCTGGTCGAGCAAGTTACCTCTTCCCTTATCGCGGCGGCGCGGCGCGGGGTGTACTGTCGCATTATGCTAGACTCTGCTGGCAGCGTACAATTTTTCCGTCAGCATCACCCCGAGCTGATGCGCACCGCTGGCATTGAGGTAGTTGAAGCCCTGAAAGTGAATCTGTTCCGTGCCTTCCTGCGCCGGATGGACTTACGGCAGCACCGTAAAATTATCCTGATTGATAACCGTGTTGCCTATACCGGCAGCATGAATATGGTCGATCCCCGCCTTTTCAAACAAGATGCTGGTGTCGGGCAATGGATTGACCTGATGGCGCGTATTGAAGGTCCGGTAGCGACCACGCTGGGGATTATTTACTGCTGCGACTGGGAAATGGAGACGGGCAAACGCCTGCTTCCGCCTCCGCCGGATGTTAACATCATGCCGTTCGAACAAGAGCGCGGTCATACCATTCAGGTTATTGCTTCCGGCCCCGGTTACCCGGAAGAAATGATTCATCAGGCACTGCTGACGTCCGTCTATTCAGCACGTAAACAACTGATCATGACAACGCCCTACTTCGTGCCCAGCGACGACCTGCTGCACGCCATTTGCACCGCCGCTCAACGCGGAGTCGATGTCAGCATTATTGTGCCGCACAAGAATGACTCTGTACTGGTCGGCTGGGCCAGTCGTGCCTTCTTCACGGAGTTGCTGGCCGCAGGCGTAAAAATTTATCAATTCAAAGACGGTCTGCTGCACACTAAAAGCGTCCTGGTCGACGGGCAGCTTAGTCTGGTCGGCACGGTAAATCTGGATATGCGCAGCTTGTGGTTGAATTTTGAAATCACACTGGTGATTGACGATGCCGATTTCGGCAACGATTTAGCCTGCGTGCAGGAAGACTATATCGCCCGCTCACGCTTGTTAAACGCGACACAGTGGCAAAACCGCCCTTACTGGCAACGCATCGTCGAGCGGCTGTTCTACTTTTTCAGTCCCCTGTTATAGCTTCCCACCTATCACTTAAATTATTTAGGGCATACGCGTTTTCCCGTGTTCTAATAGGGTAATTGGGAATTAACAGGAATGACGTTATGGATTTGAATAATCGCCTGACCGAAGATGAAGCATTAGAACAGGCTTACGACATCTTTCTTGAGCTTGCGGCTGATAACCTCGATCCCGCAGATATTTTGCTGTTCAACCTGCAATTCGAAGAGCGTGGTGGTGCAGAATTATTCGACCCTGCGGAAGACTGGGCCGAGCATGTTGATTTCGATCTGAACCCTGACTTCTTTGCTGAAGTCGTTATTGGGTTGGCCGAAAAGGAAGGTGAAGAAATCACAGATATTTTTGCCCGCGTGCTGATTTGCCGGGAAAAAGATCACAAGCTTTGCCACATCCTGTGGAAAGAATAATTCGTTTCGCCTCAATGCAAAGCGTCTGAAAACACGGGTAATTCTATTTACGAAACGAAAACGGTGATAATAGAAGAGTAAAGCGTCCGCGGCAGAAATGTCGCGGTTCGAGCGTACAAGGATGTATTCACAGCGTCTTTACAATCTATCCATTATCAACGCGCTACGTACATTGTCAGCAATGCAAGGCGTCCCCCTCAGGAGACGCCTTTTTTACATCTGTTGTTGCCTATAAACGCGGATTACTGTGGCTCGGCCTCTTCCAGCGGTAACAGCGCCTGAGGATCGACTTTCAGGCACGAAACCGCGTGCGTAAAGCTGCCTTCCAACAATGGGCGGGTCTTCGAGCACTCAGGGCCGACAACCGGACAGCGGGTGCAGAACACGCAGCCCGATGGCGGATTGATCGGGGAAGGCAAATCCCCTTCCAGCAGTTGGATCCTCTTGTTTCGTTCCTGATCGGGATCGGGAATCGGCACCGCTGACATCAGCGCGCGGGTGTAGGGATGCTGCGGGTTTTGATAGACCTGATCGTACGTTCCCAGTTCTACCGCATGACCCAGATACATCACCAATACACGATCGGAAATGTGCTTCACTACCGATAAATCATGCGCGATAAAAATCAGCGACAGGCGCATTTCACGCTGTAGCTGGCGCAGCAGGTTAACCACCTGTGCCTGAATTGACACGTCCAGTGCGGAAACCGGTTCGTCACAGATAATCAGTTTCGGTTCCAGAATCAGCGCGCGCGCGATCCCGATACGCTGACACTGGCCACCGGAGAATTCATGCGGGTAACGGTTGATCAGGTTCGGTAGCAGACCAACCTTTATCATCATCGCTTTCACGCGATCTTTTACCGTCTGCCGATCCAGTTCGGGATGATAAACCTTTAACGGCTCGGCAATGATTTCACCGATGGTCATGCGCGGATTCAGCGACGCCAACGGATCCTGAAATATCATCTGAATATCGCTACGCGCTGCCCGCCATTGATCGTCACTCATGCCCAGCAGGTCTTTCCCCAGCCAGGTGACACGTCCGTCGGTCGCTTTTACCAGTCCGATAATGGCACGCGCCAGCGTGGACTTGCCGCAGCCGGATTCCCCCACCACGCCCAGCGTTTCACCTTCATATAAACGTAGCGTCACGCCATCGACCGCTTTCAGCTTTTTCGGCGGCTGCCAGAACCACTGCTTATCATCTCTGACATCAAAGTGGACTTTCAGATCGTCCACTTCTAACAACACCTTTTTCTCGTCCGCGTTGTTCATACCACCTCCTCAATCGCTCTAAAGCAGGCGCGCAAGCGGCCATCACCAAAAGATTCCAGCGCAGGTGCGCTATGGCAGACATCCATGGAATACGGGCAGCGTGGTTGGAACGGACACCCTTTCGGCAGACGTAATAAGTTAGGCGGATTACCCGGAATGGTCGCCAGCACTTCATCTTCCGCATCTAGACGCGGCACGGCATTGAGCAGGCCGACAGAATACGGATGGCTCGGATGATAAAAGACATCGCGTGCCGCGCCGTATTCCATGGTGCGTCCGGCGTACATCACCAGCACTTTGTCACAAATACCGGCAACGACGCCCAGGTCATGGGTGATCATGATGATGGCGGTATTAAACTCGCGCTTCAGCTCGTTCAGCAGCGTCATAATCTGTGCCTGAACCGTTACATCCAATGCCGTGGTTGGTTCATCGGCAATCAGCAGTTTTGGACGACACAGTAACGCCATCGCGATCATCACGCGCTGACGCATCCCACCCGAAAATTCATGCGGATACATCTTCATGCGCTTACGCGCTTCCGGCATCTTAACCGCATCCAGCATTTTGACCGACTCTTCAAACGCCTGACTTTTGCTCATGCCCTTGTGCAGCATCAGCACTTCCATCAGTTGTTCACCGACGCGCATGTAAGGGTTCAGCGAGGTCATCGGGTCCTGAAAGATCATACTGATTTCTTCAGCACGCAGCTTATTCAGTTGGCTTTCAGGCAGGTTGAGAATTTCTTTGCCACGAAAACGTGCCGAGCCACCAATACGTCCATTGCGGGCCAGTAGTCCCATTAGCGCAAACGCCGTTTGTGATTTACCGGAGCCCGATTCACCGACAATTCCCAGCGTTTCACCCGCGTTAAGCGTGAAATTCAGATCGTTAACCGCCGTCACGTCGCCGTCCTGCGTCTTGAACGTTACCCGGAGATCCTGAACATGTAGCAGCGCGTCGTGCGCGTCCGTTAACTCAATCTTGCTCATGTTGATGCTCCTCAGCGATCTTTCGGGTCGAGGGCATCACGCAGGCCATCGCCGATAAAGTTAAAACAAAACAGCGTGACAACCAGAAACGCCGCCGGATAGAACAGTAGCCACGGCGATACTTCCATTGAGTTCGCACCATCATTCAGCAAGGCGCCCCAACTGCTTAATGGCTCCTGCGTTCCCAGCCCCAGAAAACTCAGGAAAGATTCGAACAGAATCATGCTTGGCACCAGCAGAGAGGCATATACCACCACCACCCCCAGCACGTTCGGCACTACGTGACGTAACACGATACCGCGCGTGGAAACACCGGACACCATTGCCGCTTCAATGAATTCTTTACGTTTCAGGCTCAGCGTCTGGCCGCGCACGATACGCGCCATATCGAGCCAGGACACCATACCGATGGCCACGAAGATCAACAGCATGTTCTGCCCGAAGAACGTTACCAGCAGGATCACGAAGAACATGAACGGGAATGAGTTGAGGATCTCCAGCAGACGCATCATCACCGAATCCACTTTGCCGCCCAGATAACCGGACATCGTGCCATACAGCGTCCCGACGATCACGGCAACCAGCGCCGCCGCTACGCCGACCATCAGCGACACGCGACCGCCGATAGCGACACGAACCAGCAGGTCGCGGCCGGAGGAGTCCGTACCAAAATAATGTCCTGACGTCATATCCGGCGCGGCTGACATCATTCCCCAGTCCGTATCCGCGTAATCAAATGCGGATAGCATCGGAGCAAAAATGACAAATACGCTAATCACAGCCAGCACAAACAGACTGGCCAGCGCCGCACGGTTATGGATAAAGCGCAGGCGCGCATCCTGCCACAGGCTGCGTCCTTCAATTTCTGTCTGCTCGGTGAAGTTCTCTAACGCTTCAACGTTTTTCCGATTCCAAAACATAGCGCCTCCAATTAATAGCGAATTTTCGGATCGATAACAGCGTAGAGCACGTCAATGATCGCATTAAAGAGAATGGTTAAGCCGCCGACCAGAATCGTCAGGCTCAGTACCAGTGAATAGTCGCGGTTCAGTGCGCCGTTTACAAACAACTGCCCAATACCGGGTAAGCCAAAAATGGTTTCAATGACCATTGAACCGGTAATAATCCCCACGAACGCTGGCCCCATATAGGAAAGCACGGGCAGCAGAGCAGGCTTTAACGCGTGGCGCAGAACGATGCGACGCATCGGCAGCCCTTTGGCACGCGCGGTGCGAATGAAGTTAGAATGCAAAACTTCGATCATCGATCCTCGGGTGATACGCGCGATGCTGGCGATATAGGACAAAGACAGCGCCACCATCGGTAAAATCATATATTGGGGTGCCCCACCATTCCAGCCACCGCCGGGTAACCAACGCAGCGTAATAGCGAAAATCAGCACCAATAACGGCGCGACGACAAAGCTGGGAATCACCACCCCCGTCATGGCAAAGCCCATCACGGTATAGTCCCATTTCGTATTCTGATTCAGCGCAGCGATTACGCCTGCACTCACACCAAAAACAATCGCCAGAATAAATGCCGCAGCTCCGAGCTTTGCAGACACGGGGAAAGACGTCGCAACCAAATCGTTCACGGAATAGTCTTTGTATTTAAAAGAAGGCCCGAAATCACCCTGCACCAATTGCAGTAAATAATTACCGTACTGCGTCATGATGGGGTCGTTCAGATGATATTTGGCCTCGATATTCGCCATCACTTCCGGCGGCAAATTACGCTCACCGGTAAAAGGGCTGCCGGGTGCCAATCGCATCATAAAAAACGAAATGGTGATCAGGATAAATAGTGTCGGAATCGCCTCTAAGCAGCGGCGAAAAATAAATTTTAACATTGCTCGTACCTATAAAAGGCTGGCAGCACAGCAGCGTGCGCCAGCCATTATTATTAGTGCTTGATGATATAAAGATCTTTCACGTAAACATAATCCTGGGGATCTTTGCCGGTTAATCCACCCACATAAGGTTTCACTAACCGGGTATTCGCATAGTAATAAACAGGGGCGATTACCGCGTCTTTATTCAGTAATGCTTCGGCCTGCTGATACACGTCTGCACGTTCTTCATCGGTTTTCACCTGTAAAGACTTCGCCACCAGCGCATCAAATTCTTTGCTCTTATAGTGTGCCGTGTTACTGCTACTGTCTGACAACATGCTGTTCAGGAACGTTGACGGTTCATTATAGTCCGCACACCATCCGCCACGCGCGATGTCATAACTGCCCTGATGACGGGAACTAAGGAAGGTTTTCCACTCCTGATTTTCCAGTTTCACCTCTACGCCAATATTCTGTTTCCAGATTGAGGCAGCGGCGATAGCCATTTTTTTATGGAGATCGGAGGTGTTGTACAGCAGGTTTAGCGTCAGCGGTTTGTTAGCCGTGTAACCGGCTTCCGCCAGCAGTTTCTTCGCTTCTTCATTACGCTTCGCCTGAGGCCAGGTGAACCACTCTGGTGTCTGTGCCTTGAAGCCATCAATATAGGGCGGTACAAAACCATAGGCTGGAATATCGCCCTGATTTTTCACTTTATTAGTCAGAATATCCTGATTCAGCCCAAGACGCAGCGCATCACGCACTCGGACATCGTTAAACGGCGGCTTCTGATTATTGATTTCGTAATAGTAGGTGCACAGGTACGGGTAGACTTTGACTTCGTCAGGAATTTCTTTCTTCAGCTTTTGGAACAATTCAATCGGTAGGTAGTTATAGGTCATATCAATTTCACCGCTGCGATAGCGGTTGACGTCCGTCACTTCCGACGAAATCGGCAGATATGTCACTTTATTGATGACGGTATGGGCGTTATCCCAGTATTGCGGATTGCGCTCCAGTACAAGTTTTTCATTCACCACCCACTCTTTCAGCTTATAAGCGCCATTACCGACCCAGTTTTGCGGCTGCGTCCATTTATCACCAAATTTCTCGATCGCGGCTTTATTAACGGGAGACATGGCTGCATAAACAGGCAGTTTATAGAAGTAAGGTACTGCTTCAGACAGCGTTACCTCAAACGTATGATCGTCGATCGCTTTAACGCCCAGCATATCGGGAGACTTTTTACCCGCGATGATGTCATCGATATTCAGCAGATGACCATATTGCAGATAGCTGGCGTAAGGCGATGCCGTTTTCGGATCGGCCAGACGCTGCCAGCTATAGACGAAATCTTGTGCGGTAACCGGCGTGCCGTCTGACCATTTGGCATCTTTACGCAGGTGGAATGTCCACACTTTAAAGTCTTTATTATCCCAGCGTTCTGCTACGCCAGGAACAGTTTTACCGTTCACGTCGGAAATAACCAGGCCTTCCAGCAGATCGCGCGACACGTTGGATTCTGGTACGCCTTCAATTTTATGCGGATCGAGGGAGGAAACTTCAGCGCCGTTGTTACGAACCAATTCCTGTTTTTCTGCTAACTGAACGCCAGCGGGAACGGTCGCGGCAAAGGCAGAAACAGCCATTGTGCTACTCAATGCCGCGATAATAGCGGCCGCTACTCTTTTTTTAGTTGTGATGTGTGTCATTATTTTCTCCTGTAATGTTGTCGTGTTAGTTATCCCAGCACGATTCCTGAGTTAGCACCCTGTGAGAAACGATTAATGGTTCCAGTCATGCCCTATTCCCACATGATGGGAATAGGCAGCCTGAGATTAAACACCAAATTAATTGCTACTCGCTCATTTCATTTGCATCAAACCGTAAATAACATCACGACGGATTAATGCTTAATGATGTAGAGATCCTTCACCCGCAGATTATCCAACGGATCTTTGCCGGTAATGCCGCCGACATAGGGTTTTACCAGTCGGATATTCGCGTAGTAATAGACCGGAACGATAGCCGCATCTTTATCCAACTGAGATTCCGCCTGCTGATAAATCTGTGCGCGCTCATCGTCCGTTTTCGCCTGAACAGCCTGCTGCATCAGCTTGTCAAACGCCGCACTCTTATAATGCGTCGTATTATTGCTGCTGTCTGACAGCATACTATTCAGGAACGATGTCGGTTCATTATAGTCCGCACACCATCCGGCACGCGCAATGTCATAATTGCCCTGATGACGTGTGCTGAGATACGTTTTCCATTCCTGATTTTCCAATTTCGCATCGACGCCCAGATTCTGTTTCCAGACTGAGGCCGCCGCAATTGCCAGCTTTTTATGTAGATCTGACGAGTTATAGAGCAAATTAAACGTCAGCGGTTTCTCAGCGGTATACCCCGCTTCCGCCAGCAGTTTTTTCGCTTCTTCGTTACGTTTCGCCTGTGGCCAGGTAAACCACTCTGGCGTATGCGCTTTCAGGCCGTCCGTAAAAGGAGGAATATAGCCATAGGCAGGAATATCACCCTGATTTTTCACTTTATTGGTCAATATGTCTTGATCAAGCCCCATACGCAGCGCTGTACGCACCCGTACATCGTTAAATGGCGGTTTCTGATTATTGATTTCGTAATAATACGTGCAGAGGTAGGGATTGATATTAACTTCTTGTGGGATTTCTTTTTTCAGCTTCTGAAATAGCTCAATGGGTAATTTATTATTGGTGACATCAATTTCACCCGCACGATAACGGTTAACGTCGGTCACTTCAGAAGCAATCGGCAGATAGGTGACTTGATTAATCACGGTCTTGGCGTTATCCCAATACTGGGTATTACGTTCCAGCACAAGCCGCTCATTCACGACCCAGGATTTAAGACGGTAGGCGCCATTCCCCACCCAGTTTTCCGGCTGAGTCCATTTATCACCAAATTTCTCCACCACCGTTTTATTTACCGGGGACATGGATGAGTGATTCAGTAATTTATAAAAGTATGGGATCGGTTCGCTTAATGTAACTTCCAGCGTATGGTCGTCGAGCGCTTTTACACCCAGCGTATCGGGAGATTTTTTACTGGCGATAATGTCATCGATATTCAGCAGATGGCCATATTGCAGATAGCTGGCGTAAGGAGAAACGGTTTTCGGGTCGGCGAGACGCTGCCAGCTATAAACGAAATCTTGCGCGGTAACCGGTTCGCCATTTGACCATTTGGCGTCTTTACGTAAATGGAATGTCCAGACTTTAAAATCACTGCTTTCCCACCGCTCCGCCACGCCGGGAATGGGGTGTCCGTCAGGATCGGAAATCACCAGCCCTTCATATAAGTCGCGCGCAACGTTGGATTCCGGCACTCCTTCTATTTTATGAGGATCCAGTGATGACACCTCAGCGCCATTGTTTCTCACCAGAACCTGCTCTTTCGCCAGATCAACACCGGCAGGCACATTAGCCGCTTGAGCATTCACGCATGACGCCATCACTGCCGCGGTAATCATACGGGTAACAAAGCATCGTTTGGTGTTGCGAATTTTCATTTTATAAACGCCCTTGTCTTGATACAACGCCATACCGGACTCTATGCATAAAGATTGCCATCACATAGAGCAGAAAAGATCGCCCATTATCCAAATAAATCATAAAATTAATTTATGGGTGAATAACGAATAATAGGTCGAAACTCGAAGCTATCAAAAGCGGACACATTCGTCAATATTTTTACATTGATGTTGCTTAATTTTCTTTACGACAGCCCGGTAAGCGTTTTATCCCAACAATTTGATTCCATCATTAACCATTTGAAAAAAATGATTTTTATTTTAAACTTAAACTATTTTTTAAATATTAAACAATTTATAGATTTTGATCAAAAAAACATCGTAGTGGATTTCATCATTTTCACAGCACAAAAATGATGATGTGAGCTTACCTGTCCGCCTCATTATCTGACCGAAATGTTATTATTTTAACAATTTATTTACTCGCTTTGCACAATAAGCTCGTGAAACGTCCCTGCGCGTAGAAGACGAACAAAATAACTAACCCAGTTAAGATATAAGCACTGTTTATACGAACACGTTTTATACGAACAACGCATTCTCATTATACGAGCAAGCCTGCCGGAATTTCTCCCGCCAGGCTTCGGCTTCAACGTCCGCTGTTTATCCTTCACCCATCAATTTTAGCTAGAAAAGCCGCTGACTTTATCTTGTTAATGATAGGCATTATCAACACCAACCTGCTGAATGGTGTCAGCATAAAAAAATTCGATATTGATCACAAAAAAGGCACCCACAAATGGGTATGCTCATTTCATACTGTAACAGGTGCATAAATCCTCTTAATTTTGAAGTGTTCTCAAAATAATATTTCAAAAATTTAGGATATTAGCGGTTACAGTATTTTAAAAAGCAGTAATCGCGCCACAGCGGCGGCTGACAAGCTCTTTGAGTCAATTAATGCGAAATAGGTAGAAAAGAATAGCTCGGTAACGAAAACGCCCCTCTCGTTTATCTATACTGTTCTATTCGGCAAACAATTGACTGAAAGAGTTTAACATTTATCAGGAGAGCATTATGGCCGTAACCAACGTTGCTGAACTTAACGCACTGGTCGAAAGAGTGAGAAAGGCGCAGCAGGAATTTGCCACTTACACTCAGGAACAGGTGGACAAGATCTTCCGCGCTGCCGCACTCGCGGCATCAGATGCCCGTATCCCGCTGGCAAAAATGGCGGTTGCCGAATCCGGCATGGGGATCGTGGAAGATAAAGTCATCAAAAACCATTTCGCATCTGAATACATTTATAACGCCTATCAGGATGAAAAAACCTGCGGCGTCCTCTCTACTGATGACACTTTTGGTACGATTACCATTGCAGAACCGATTGGCCTGATTTGCGGCATTGTTCCCACCACCAACCCCACTTCTACCGCGATTTTTAAAGCGCTGATTAGTCTGAAAACCCGTAATGGGATTATCTTCTCTCCACATCCGCGTGCAAAAAATGCGACCAATAAAGCCGCAAACATTGTTCTGCAAGCGGCGATTGCAGCAGGTGCGCCGAAAGATATTATCGGTTGGATCGATCAACCTTCTGTTGAGCTGTCTAACCAGCTTATGCACCATCCGGATATCAACCTGATTTTGGCTACCGGTGGCCCAGGTATGGTGAAGGCCGCCTACAGCTCCGGTAAACCGGCAATCGGCGTCGGTGCAGGTAACACGCCTGTTGTCGTTGATGAAACTGCGGATATCAAACGTGCCGTTGCCTCTATTCTGATGTCAAAAACCTTCGATAACGGCGTAATTTGTGCGTCAGAGCAGTCAGTCATCGTCGTAGACAGCGTCTATGATGCCGTGCGTGAACGTTTCGCAACCCACGGCGGCTACATGCTGAAAGGCAAAGAGCTTCACGCCGTACAGGGTACCTTGCTGAAAAACGGCTCACTAAATGCCGATATCGTAGGTCAACCTGCACCGAAAATCGCAGAAATGGCGGGTATCACCGTTCCTGCGAACACCAAAGTGCTGATCGGTGAAGTCACCGCGGTCGATGAGTCCGAACCGTTTGCCCATGAAAAACTGTCGCCGACGCTGGCAATGTACCGTGCGAAAGACTTCAACGACGCCGTCATTAAAGCGGAAAAACTGGTTGCAATGGGTGGTATCGGTCACACATCCTGTTTGTATACCGATCAGGACAATCAGCCAGAACGCGTGAATCATTTCGGCAATATGATGAAAACCGCGCGTATCCTGATTAACACACCAGCTTCTCAGGGGGGCATCGGCGATCTCTACAACTTCAAACTCGCTCCGTCTTTAACGCTGGGCTGTGGCTCTTGGGGCGGAAATTCCATCTCCGAAAACGTCGGTCCGAAGCACTTGATCAACAAGAAAACGGTAGCCAAGCGAGCAGAGAATATGTTGTGGCATAAACTTCCCAAATCCATTTACTTCCGTCGAGGCTCACTGCCCATCGCTCTTGAAGAAGTCGCCTCCGATGGCGCCAAACGTGCATTTATCGTGACCGACCGCTTCCTGTTCAACAATGGTTATGTCGATCAGGTGACGTCAGTCTTAAAACACCACGGACTGGAAACCGAAGTTTTCTTTGAAGTTGAAGCGGATCCAACATTGAGTATCGTGCGTAAAGGTGCCGAGCAAATGCACTCCTTCAAACCGGACGTGATCATTGCGCTGGGCGGCGGTTCGCCAATGGATGCGGCGAAAATCATGTGGGTGATGTATGAACACCCTACGACGCACTTCGAAGAGCTGGCGCTGCGTTTCATGGATATCCGTAAGCGTATCTACAAGTTCCCCAAAATGGGCGTCAAAGCCAAAATGGTGGCGATTACCACCACCTCCGGTACCGGTTCCGAAGTCACGCCGTTTGCCGTGGTGACCGATGATGCCACCGGGCAGAAATATCCGCTGGCAGACTATGCGCTGACGCCAGATATGGCGATTGTTGATGCCAACCTGGTAATGAACATGCCGAAATCACTGTGTGCATTTGGCGGACTTGATGCGGTAACACACTCGTTGGAAGCCTATGTTTCCGTGCTGGCAAACGAATATTCAGACGGACAGGCGTTACAAGCGCTTAAACTGCTGAAAGAGAACTTGCCAGACAGCTACCGTGACGGCGCGAAAAACCCGGTTGCCCGTGAGCGCGTGCACAATGCCGCGACGATTGCCGGTATCGCGTTCGCCAACGCCTTCCTCGGTGTCTGTCACTCCATGGCACATAAACTGGGTTCGGAATTCCATATTCCGCACGGTCTAGCTAACGCCCTGCTGATCTCAAATGTTATTCGCTATAATGCGAATGATAACCCAACCAAACAGACGACGTTCAGTCAGTATGACCGTCCGCAGGCTCGCCGTCGTTACGCGGAAATAGCCGATCACCTGCGTTTAACCGCGCCAAGCGATCGTACCGCACAGAAAATCGAGAAATTGCTGAACTGGTTGGAAGAAATGAAGACCGAGTTGGGAATCCCAACCTCGATTCGTGAAGCTGGCGTACAGGAAGCCGATTTCCTGGCTAAGGTAGATAAGCTGTCAGAAGACGCATTCGACGATCAGTGTACTGGGGCGAACCCACGTTACCCGCTGATTTCCGAACTGAAACAGATTCTGCTGGATACTTACTATGGCCGGAAGTTCTCTGAAGAGGCAAAAACGGAAGTGGCTGAGCCCATAGCAAAAGCCGCTAAAACCGGTAAGAAGTAAAAAAGCGGCACATTAACGTTCGTCCGTTAACGCCTTAGCAGTCGATAAGGCGGTTTATCTCACTGCCCTGCCCAACCCTAAACGGGTTGGGCATTTTTATTACTCGTACATGCATCGACACGCCATTTATTAATAGTCCGCCAGTCGGATATTTAACCGCCTTACTCGCTTTCCTTACGGGTTAATCCCAGAGCAATTTTATAATGTTTACGACACACGGAAACATAGCTCTCATTACCGCCAATAACGACCTGTTCCCCTTCATGGACTGCATTACCTTGCGCATCTAATCGCAATACGCAGTTAGCTTTACGGCCGCAATGGCAGACCGTTTTTAACTCAATCAGCTTATCTGCCCACGCTAATAAATAGTGACTCCCGGAAAACAAATCGCCACGAAAATCAGTACGCAACCCGTAGCACAATACCGGGATATCTAATTGGTCCACGACATCAGAAAGCTCACTCACCTGCTCGCGGGTTAAAAATTGACATTCATCAATTAATACACAATCTACAGGCTGAGCACGGTGCTCTTTCTCCAGCAATCCAAATAAAGATGTCTGCGGATTAAACAATAATGCCGGAGAAGAAAGGCCGATTCGTGAGCTTACAATCCCCATGCCATGCCGATTATCTATTTCTGCGGTGAACACCAGCGTACGCATCCCGCGCTCCTGGTAGTTATATGACGACTGCAATAGCGCCGTCGATTTCCCTGCATTCATTGCAGAATAATAAAAATAAAGTTGGGCCACTCAGCTACTCCAAAAGGCAGGCGATATGATCTTTGTGTCGTAAAAACTTATTGTAACAACTCGCCTTCACGCTGTGCAATGGGCTATTCCTCGACCACCTTTTGTCCATATGCCCGTCTGCGGCGACCTGTTGCGATAAAAGATATAAACATTCCTTATAACAACGGCGCGACATCAATAAGCCATCCTCTGTTGTTTGAAAGAGAAAAACGGCATACCAAATGTATTTTTTTGATAACAGGAAAGTATTTATATTTATGTAACATACAATGTGAGATCTGTTTTAAAAATGATGTTTTTTAACAAACTTACAAATTTGACTATTGCAGAAAGGAAAATAGCACTCTATTATCACACTACACGCCACCAATAATATTAATTTGAGATTATCACAATGAGCGAAGCACTAAAGATTCTTAACAACATCCGTACTCTGCGTGCCCAGGCAAGAGAATGTACCCTGGATACTTTGGAAGAAATGCTGGAAAAACTGGAAGTCGTGGTTAATGAACGCCGCGAAGAAGATAGCCAGGTCCAGGCTGAAGTTGAAGAACGTGCGCGTAAATTGCAGCAATATCGCGATATGCTGATTGCCGACGGTATTGACCCTAACGAATTATTACAGTCATTAGGTTCAGTGAAAGTTGCAGGTAAAAGCAAACGCGCTGCCCGGCCGGCAAAATATCAATACACTGACGAAAACGGCGAAGTTAAAACATGGACTGGTCAGGGTCGTACACCGGCAGTAATCAAGAAAGCAATCGAAGAGCAAGGTAAATCTTTAGACGATTTCCTGCTGTAATTGTTTATCAGACCTGAATACTAAAAAAACCCCCAATACTTATCGGGGGTTTTTCTTTGGTAACGTGTTTTGCAAAGAGAAACAGATATGTCGCCGTTTTTAGCCGCTCTCTGTTTTTTTTGTAAAACAGAGAGCAATCATTACATTCGTTATTTTTCTTCTTCTTCAATCGTTTCCTGCAACCATTGCGCAAATTCCTGCCCTAAACCGTCATGGCGCAAACCATATTCTACAAATGCCTGCATATAGCCTAATTTATTACCACAGTCATGACTCACACCTTTCAGGTGATACGCTTCTACTGTTTCTTTTTCCATCAGCATTGCGATAGCATCGGTTAACTGAATTTCATTGCCTGCACCCGGTGGCGTTTTCTCCAGCAGAGACCAAATATCCGCAGAGAGTACATAACGGCCAACGACGGCTAAATTAGATGGCGCTTCGGAAGCTTTCGGTTTTTCAACTACGCCCACCATCGGTGCGCTATCCCCTGCTTTTAATTCCACGCCTTTGCAATCAACCACGCCATAGCTGCTTACATTTTCAACTGGCTCAACCATAATCTGGCTGTAGCCTGTAGTAGAAAAACGTTGCAACATTTCGCTCAGGTTATCTTTTTTCAGATCGGACGCATATTCATCAATAATCACATCCGGCAGAATAACCGCAACGGGTTCATCTCCCACTAATGGATGCGCGCACAATACCGCATGGCCAAGCCCTTTAGCTAATCCCTGACGCACTTGCATAATGGTGACATGTTTAGGACAGATAGATTGAACTTCTTCCAGCAACTGACGTTTAACGCGTTTTTCCAGAATGGCTTCCAGCTCAAAACTGGTATCGAAATGGTTTTCGATAGAATTCTTAGAAGAGTGTGTAACCAGAATAATTTCATTAATCCCTGCTGCAATACACTCATTAACAACATATTGGATCAGCGGTTTATCTACCAACGGCAGCATTTCTTTAGGAATGGCTTTGGTGGCAGGCAGCATACGCGTCCCTAATCCTGCAACCGGTATGACCGCTTTTTTTACTTTTTTATTCACAATAGACATAAACAGCCTCTTATATACCGTTCAAATAATGAACTTTATTTATCTAATCAAGATAACCGAAAGAGTATAACGATTTTAACAAGAGCACGCTTTCCCCAACACTACTGTTCAATAAAAATAAGATAACTCCCTACTATAGTAGGAAATAAAAAATAATATCGAAAGATGGGGATAGTCCGAAACCCGCATTACCTTGCGCTATCAGATTATTCTGTCGTTAACATGAGTCGTAAACGACCGCCGCCCCCCCATATCTGACATTGCCAGGCTTCGCACTGATAATTCAGTTGGTTGAGATAAGCACCTTCAAGCGTGCCTAAAGGGACACCGCTATTCAGTGCTACTTGCTGTTCATTAACATTCAGCGTCGCGTTTAACCCGGCAGAAATCAGTATCAGCTGCTTTAGCTGTCGATGGTAATATCCCACCAGCAAAGGAAAACGGCCGTCCAGACTCGCCTGACGCAGTAACTGGTTTACCTGCTTTAATAGCGTCGGCAAATACGGCAAACGGTGTTGCTGATCGGCCAGATGCTCCTGAAGCAGTCCATTGAACAACGTTCGAAGCAGTAACGCTGCCAACGTCCCATTATTATTGACTCCCTGAGTGACATCCAGACAATAGAACGCTAGCTCCGTGTCCGAAAGCGCGGCAATGTCCAACACCAGCCCCGGCTGTTCCGCCGTCGTCAACTGACGATAGTTAACGCGGCACCGAGCAAGCGTTTGCTGCACAGGAGGCTGTAGCTGGGCAAGCAGCTTGGTTACGGCTTCAGGAGATTGATTGAGGGAATCCATGTCCTGCATCAGTTGATCCATCTCATTCAACTGTGAAGTGAAGATATCGGGATACAAGCAGGACATCACGGCTTCACGCAAGCGCGCATAATCACGAATCGGTTTCAGCAATACATCCTGAACGCCAAGACGCAAGACTTTGGCAATATCCGCCATCTGGCTGGTTGCAGAAATAATCAGTATCGGCGTGTCATTGTCCTTCAAACGTAGGCGTTCAAGGAATTCAATGCCTCCCATCGTCGGCATCTTCAGATCACAAATCATTAAATCGGGTTGGTAGTGTTCAAGAATACTTAGCGCATCTAATCCATTAATCGCTTCCTGAACGGAAGCCCCAAGAGAAGTCAGATAACCAGCGAGCACAGATCGAAAAACGGCCTCGTCATCAATGACTAAAATATGCTTACCCGCCAGTGGTTGTTCCATCAGTACCCCTTACTTCAAACACCGAATAATCACACCCGCTTTAGCGCCGATATGTCGGATAAACGGCATGCTTACGCATTTTTAACGACATGCGTTTTAACTATATGTTTTTTAACTATATGTTTTTTAACTACATGTTTTTTAACTACATCAGTTCTTAACTACATCTTCACTGCATATACTCTCAACAACGTGTCACCTTCAGACCATACATTCTTCGTTACGATTCTTTCGCTAGCGGCAACAATTCATCACGCCTCTTTTCTACCGCCTTGTAACCTGCCTCAATCGCCTCTTGCGCCCGATGAAAATCTAATGTCGCGATCTGGGGGCAATAGGGTTGCAACAACACGTCAGGCGGATCGCCAGCCATCCGTGTCATCTTCAACCGATTTTCCAGAATCTGGATCGATGTGCTCATGATCTCCATCGCCGTTGGTGAACTTTCTGTTGGCTGGCGCCGACCTCGCAGTAGACGTTCACGAATTCTGCTACGCCAATCTTGGGGAACATTTTCCGCATCAATGTCTGACGCCGTCGGTTTGATCGACAGCAAATCATGGTGATTCAGACTGGCGTCGTGCTGGAGATCAACCGCAATCACAATGTCAGCGCCCATAGCCCGTGCCAAAGAAACGGGAACAGGGTTAACCACCGCTCCATCTACCAGCCAGTAATCGTTAAATCGAACAGGTGATAGCAGGCCAGGCATGCTGCAAGATGCGCGCATAGCCTGATGTAAATCGCCCTCTGTCAACCAGAGTTCACGCCCCGTACTCAAGTTTGTCGTCACCACGCCATATTTGATATCACAGTCTTCAATCCGCGTTGTCTGAAGCAAATGCTTCACGCTATTGAATACACGATCGCCACGCAATAAGCTGCCACGCTGCCAGGAGAGATCCATCAGTCGAATCACGTCCCAGTAGCCAAACGCCCTCACCCAGCGATCCATTGACGTTAAATTGTTGGTGGCATACGCCGCCCCTACCAGCGCACCGATAGAGCACCCGGCTACAACGTCAACTACGATCCCCATTTCTGTTAACGCATTAAACACACCAATATGCGCCCATCCCTTCGCGGCCCCGGATCCCAAGGCGACGCCTATCTTTTTCCGCTTCATGATCGAACCACCCGTCTTCATTTTAGCGCACATTGCTACACGTAGAGTTTCTTAGGTAACATAATCGGCATCCTGCATAGGGATCTGTTTATTATCTATCAGTTTTTATCTTAAATTTTCTTCAGGAGATGTCGTGTCAGAATCATGCCCCTGTTGCAGTGGATTGCAGTATAACGCATGCTGTCAAGCCTATCTCACACATGCCGCAACAGCGGCTGAGCCAGTCATATTAATGAGATCACGCTATACCGCCTACGTCAAACAGGATGTGGATTACCTTATCACCACCTGGCATCCCGATCTCCAACCCGAGAAATGGCGCGCGTCGCTCACTGAAAGCTGCCTGAGTTCACAGTGGCTCGGCCTCACTATACTGGCAACATCTCTTGGAAAAACGCCCGATGAGGGATATGTGGAATTCGCCGCACGTTATATATCGGAAACGGACAATCAGCGAACAGAAATGATGCGAGAACGCTCACGCTTCCTTCGCCAGCACAATCGCTGGTACTATATAGACGGCGTTCATGTGCAGACAGGAAGAAATGAACCTTGCCCGTGCGATTCCGGCAAAAAATACAAAAAATGCTGCGGACAATAGAACACAGGCAGTCGCCCATGCGGCCTTACCGCTGCGTTATCATAAGATCGTTATTTTAGTTTTTGGACAGGATCCACGCGCTCATGCAATCCCAAAATATACAAAGAAAAGTATTACGAACCATTTGCCCCGATGCAAAAGGGCTCATCGCGAAAATTACGAATATTTGTTACAAGCACGAATTGAACATCGTGCAAAACAATGAGTTTGTCGATCATCGCACTGGCCGCTTTTTCATGCGGACCGAGTTGGAAGGGATTTTCAACGACACCACGCTGTTAGCCGATCTGGATAGCGCGCTTCCCGAAGGTTCTTCTCGCGAATTAACCGCCGCAGGTCGTCGTCGCATCGTCGTTCTGGTGACAAAAGAGGCCCACTGTCTAGGCGACCTGTTGATGAAAAGCGCTTATGGCGGCCTGGATGTCGAAATTGCTGCCGTCATTGGCAACCACGATACATTACAGACGCTGGTCGAGCGGTTTGATATTCCTTTCCATCTGGTCAGCCATGAAGGATTAACTCGCGAAGAGCACGATCAAAAGATGATCGCACAGATCGATCAATACAAACCTGATTACGTCGTACTGGCGAAATATATGCGAGTGCTGACACCTGCGTTTGTTCAGCATTACCCGAATCAGGTGATCAACATTCACCATTCGTTCTTACCTGCCTTTATCGGTGCTCGCCCATACCATCAGGCTTACGAACGCGGTGTAAAAATCATTGGCGCGACGGCACACTACGTCAACGATAATCTGGATGAAGGTCCGATCATCATGCAGGACGTTATTCACGTCGACCATACTTACTCAGCAGATGACATGATGCGTGCAGGCCGTGACGTTGAAAAAAATGTCCTGAGCCGTGCATTATACCGCGTGCTAGCGCAGCGTGTTTTTGTCTACGGTAACCGCACCATTATTCTGTAATTGGTTGATTGGACATCTTTTTGTATAAGGATGAGCCGAACGGAATAAAAAAACGGCAACCGCATTTATTTTTGATATATACCGCTTTACAGGGGCGCGTCATTTGATATGATGCGCCCCGCTTGAAGCGAAAGCCTCTTGCAGCAAGGCCAGTGGTGGGGTTCCCGAGCGGCCAAAGGGAGCAGACTGTAAATCTGCCGTCACAGACTTCGAAGGTTCGAATCCTTCCCCCACCACCATTTCAAAGCAGTAATTCTGAATTAAATCCCAACATCAAAGCATCAGATCCCCATTAGGGGAAGGTGAGAACCTTCGACCAAGGTTCGACAAAACCGGCACGGTTTTGAGCAATGCGCAGCATTGACCCGCAGGGCGAGGAGCGAAGCGACGAGTTATCCTTCCCCCACCACCATTTCAAAGAGTATTTCTGAATTAAATCCCAACATTAAAGCATCAGATTCCCATTAGGGGAAGGTGAGAGCCTTCGACCAAGGTTCGACAAAACCGGTACGGTTTTGAGCAATGCGCAGCGTTATTTCCCCACGGCCACTCGCACCAATAATCAGCGCAATAGAATGGAATGGGGAAAAAATGCCTTACGCCTTCCCTTTCCAGCGTCCAGGGACATAAGAGAACACCGGAAGCTGCCACGACCAGCGAATGGCCGCCAGACGCACGGCCAAACCGATGCTGAATGACGTCAGCAGGTTAATATCGTGATTAACGTTAAGCGACTTTAACCCAAGATAGAGAAGTGCGACTAAAAGCGAGACGCTGGCGTACAGCTCTTTTTTCAGCACCATCGGCGTACGATTGCAGAAAATATCACGCAATATTCCACCGAAAATCCCGGTCACGATGCCTGCCATAACCACCACCGTCGTCGAATAATTCAGGTTCAGCGCCACATTACAGCCGATAATGGTGAAGGCAATGAGTCCCATCGCATCCAAAACCAGAAAGAGGCGATGCAAATGGTGCATAAAGCGCGCAATGATAATCGTGAAAAGACCCGCACCAATGGTGAGGTAAATATAGCCAAGATGCTGCGTCCAGCCGATGGGATAATTACCGAGGAGAATATCGCGAACGGTGCCACCGCCAAGCGCGGTGATGAAGGCAATCATGCCTACGCCAAAAATATCCATATTGCGACGTCCGGCGGCCAGTGCCCCGGACATTCCCTCAGCCGTAATCGCGATCAGATAGATGTAAGTCAGCACACAAGTTATCCTGTGAAATGTGCCACTCCCTCTGTCCGCTTTACCTGAGAGTTTACGCAGCCGTGCTGCTTGCCCCTTCGGTGGGTTGCATCGCAACCTCTCTCCAGTTGGCTTCAATGGAATTCGCAGTTAGGGTAGCCTGAGCGATTATGGGAGTTTGCGCCTTCGGCGGAGCGTCATATATACGCCCTCTCTCCTGCGAGGAGCGGAGTATAACGGTCGACAAGCATCGAGTTCAACTGAATATAAGTGAAACTTATTTTCAACGATGCTCATCTGCACTAACGGCTTCAGACGTCACGGCAATACCTTCATTCGCTCGCTCCTAAAGCCACTCCCCACCGTGACGGCATACCTCATTTTCTGCTACCATCTGGCCACATTTTTTAGCGAATGGCAGCGAACATGAAAGTTGTATCTTTTAATATCAATGGCCTACGGGCGCGCCCTCATCAGTTGGCCGCCATTATTGAACAACACCAACCGGATATCATCGGGTTGCAGGAAACCAAAGTCCACGATGACATGTTTCCGTTAGAGGATGTCAGCCAGTACGGTTACCACGTTTATTATCATGGACAGAAGGGGCACTACGGCGTCGCCCTGCTGTGTAAAGCGCAGCCAATTGCGGTACGTCGCGGTTTCCCAACGGATGAAGAAGATGCACAGCGCCGGATCATTATGGCGGATTTCGCCACTGAACATGGCACCTTCACGATCGTTAACGGGTATTTTCCACAGGGAGAAAGCCGCGACCATCCGGTAAAATTCCCCGCTAAGACGCGTTTTTATCAGGATTTGCAAACCTATCTGGAACAGCACCATAGTGCCACACAACCGCTGATCGTTATGGGTGATGTCAATATCAGCCCTACCGATCTGGATATCGGCATTGGTGAGGAGAATCGCAAGCGCTGGCTACGCACGGGGAAATGCTCTTTCCTGCCGGAAGAGCGCGAATGGATGGCGCGTTTGCAAGACTGGGGGCTGATTGACACCTTCCGTGCCGCCAACCCTGGGAGCAACGATCGTTTTTCGTGGTTTGATTACCGTTCTGCCGGGTTCGATGACAACCGTGGCCTGCGTATCGACCTGATTCTCGCCAGCACGTTCCTGGCTGAACGCTGCGTTGCTACCGGTATTGACTATGATATCCGGGGAATGGAAAAACCGTCCGATCACGCACCAATCTGGGCGCAGTTTTCGCTGTAGAAATACTATGTTTATAAAAATGCTATATTATAGAAAAAGTACGCGGTAAAAATAACATCCCCGCAGTGCATCAAACCACTGCGGGGATGAAAATGGGCGCGAGAACGATGCGCAGTACTTTCTTAACGCACCGTTATTGCTTCACTAATTGCCATATCAGGTTATTCGTTCCCAACGTTTGCTTATCCCGCACGCATTGCAGAATCACACCCTCGACCTTCAGCACCGCACCTTCGGAATAGTTCCGATTTTCATACACACAACAGCGCAGGCAGTTGTTATTTTGCTCTCGCACCGTCGTCCCGGCTCCCCACACTTCCGATGGTGCGGGAACGACAATATCCGTTCCGCCAGGATTCGCCTGCGCCAGCGTGGGCAGCACCAGCATCACACTGGCGAAACACAAAGACACTAACGATTTCATTGCTCCTGCTCCTTCGCTTTTTTAGTCTGAGGCTTACGCCGTTTTGTGGCACCCGACGGCGGCGCGGAAAGCCCTTTAAACGCTCCCACCGCACCGTTTTGTTTAGCCTGCTGAATCAACGCCTGCAAGGAGTAGGTCAGCGGCTGCATAAAATCCTGATAGCGGCATTTCTTCTCGCTGATTTGCGTCAACGTGGCTTCCCAATGTGCGGTCATGTCAGGGTGTGCTGCGCTGGCAGGCAGTGAGTGAATCAACGCCCGCCCCGCTTCGCTTGCGTGAATATAGCGCGCTTTCTTAAACAGAAAAGCCCGTTTAAACAGTAATTCGATGATGCCTGCCCGCGTGGCCTCAGTTCCTAAACCGTCGGTCGCCCGCAGGATTTTCTTCAGTTCTTTATCCTGCACAAAACGTGCGATACCCGTCATTGCCGATAGCAGCGTCGCATCGGTAAACGGTCGCGGCGGCTGGGTTTGGCGCTCAACCACTTCACCACGTTCACACAGTAGCTCATCCCCTTTTGCCGCCACGGGCAACGGCGTGCCTTCATTTTCTTCGTCTCGTTCTTTACCGCCCAGCAGCGTGCGCCACCCGGCTTCGGCCAGGAACCGCGCTTTGGCAATAAATTCCCCCCCCGCGATATCCAGTTCAATGACACACTTGCGAAACACGGCATCCGGGCAGAACTGCATGATGTACTGCCGCGCGACTAAACCATATACTTTACGCTCATTCTCCGTCAGCGAGGCGCTGGCGCTACGGGCAGTGGGAATAATCGCATGGTGAGCATCGACCTTACCGTCATCCCAGCAGCGGTTTCGTCGATCCACATCCATCACTGGCTGTGGCAGTAAATCAGGTTGATGTACGGATATCGCATTCAAAACGGCATGGCGCCCGGCAAAATGCTCCTCGGGCAGATAGCGGCAGTCAGAACGCGGATAGGTGATCAGCTTATGCGTTTCATAAAGCTTCTGGCACACGTCCAGTACCTGCTGCGCGCTGAGCCCGAAACGCTTTGCGGCCTCAATCTGTAGCGTCGACAACGAATAAGGCAGCGGCGCAGTTTCCGATTCCCGTTTATCATTATAGCTGGTGACAAACGCGGGATGGCCTTCAATACGTTTGACGACATGTTCCGCCAGTGAACGATGTAATAGGCGCCCTTCTTCATCCTGATAAGGTTCACAGGATTCGCTGGGTTGCCAGATCGCAACAAAACGCTCATCGGCAGGCGTCACGATATGGGCTTTCACTTCGAAATAATCTTTGGGAACGAAGTTTTCTATCTCTTCATCCCGCCGCACTACCAAGCCCAGCACCGGCGTTTGCACACGGCCAACCGACAGCACGCCGTCATAACCTGCATTGCGTCCTAATATCGTATAGGCGCGGGTCATGTTAATGCCGTAGAGCCAATCCGCACGGGAACGCGCGAGCGCCGAAACACATAAGGGAATGAATTCTCTGTTCTCACGCAGACGAGAAACTGCGCGCTCTACCGCCTGCGGGTTGAGATCGTTGATCAGACAGCGACGCACCTGCTGACGCTTTTCTTCCGGCAAAGCCAGATATTCCAGCACTTCATCTACCAGTAGTTGCCCTTCGCGATCGGGGTCTCCCGCGTGGATCACTTCACTGGCATCATTCAGGAGCTTTTTAATGGTGTTCAACTGTTTACTGACCGAGGGACGTGGTTGCAGCAACCATTTCTGCGGGATGATAGGCAAATCGGCAAGCGACCACCGTGCGTAGCGCGCATCATAAACATCCGGCTGCGCCTGCTCCAGCAGGTGCCCCACGCACCATGTCACGACATCATTCTGACCGCAGGCAATAAAGCCATCGCCGCGTCGATGCGGTTTGGGTAACACGTCTGCAATCGCCCGCGCAAGGCTGGGCTTTTCGGCAATAAAAAGTCGCATTATTCACCCTATCGCACACAGGCTGAGCATTTCCCGCATCATTCGCGGGAAAGCACACGGTAAAACGGGTGGGAAATCGATATTCTTCAAAAGATGACGATCAAAAATAGTGAACAAATGTGTCGGTATCAAGCGGCGCGACCGTCGTTGAAGTTTTGAGCTGCGGCGTCCCCAGATAGAGGAAACCGACAATGTCATCCTGTTCACGGCAGTTGAACGCTTCGCGTACCAGCGTGTTGTGCGTCCAGGCACCGCTACGCCAGATACCGTTAAAGCCCTGCGCCAATGCCGCCATCTGCATGGCCTGAACAGCACAACCTGCGGAAACAATTTGCTCCCAAAACGGGACTTTCGGGTTCTCTTCGCAATGCGCGACAACAGTGATAATCAGCGGGGCGCGATAAGGAGCCTGACGCGCTTTCTCGATACCGGCGTCATCCAGCCCTTCCTGACGCGCCGCACGCGCCAGCAGCGAACTAAAACGATCCAGACCGTCATTTTCGATCATAAAAAAGCGCCACGGTTGCATGGCACCATGATCCGGCGCACGCATACCCGCGTGGATAATGTTATTCAATGTGTCACCCGTCGGTGCTGGCGCGGTCAGGCGCGAGGCCGAGCGACGATTCAATAGCAATTCAAGAGCATCCATCGCACATCTCCTGTCTGGCAATATGATTTCTGCGCCCCTCATTTCCAAAGTAGACGCAATATTTACGCTAAAACGATGTTTACGGTAAAAAGAGTGGTACAGCAACGTTGCGCGCCACGTTAGCACAAGTAGAAGTTTTGTTACAAGATAACCCCGACAGGGCGCGCTTCCGCAGCGATTTAATACTGACTTTTTACTGTCTGCTCATTAGGATACTATCACTCCTTGTGCTTCATCACTTGCCAGAGGCGAGCTGAAGGACATAGAGCACACGTTGTTTACCCGTTCATGGAGATATCATGCGCACATTGTGGCGAATTCTTAGCGGATTTTTTAAGTGGACATGGCGTCTGCTTAATTTTATCAGAGAATGTATTCTCAATATTTTTCTTATCGCCCTGATTCTGGTTGGCATTGGAATCTACTCACAGGTAAAAACAACGCCGGAAGAGGCTACGAAGGGTGCGCTGCTGGTCGATCTGACGGGCGTGGTGGTTGATCAACCCACCGTCAATAACAAACTGCGTCAATTAGGGCGTGAATTCTTCGGCGCATCGAACAACCGTCGTCAGGAAAATTCACTGTTCGATATCGTAGACAGCATTCGTCAGGCAAAGAGTGACGACAACATCACAGGAATGGTGCTGGATCTCAGCGATTTTACCGGTGCCGATCAGCCGTCCCTGCAATATATCGGCAAGGCGCTGCGCGAATTCCGCGATAGTGGTAAACCCATTTATGCCGTTGGCGACAGCTACAACCAGTCTCAATATTATTTGGCCAGTTTTGCTAATACGGTGTCATTGACACCACAGGGCAGCGTCGATCTGCACGGTTTTGCGACCAATAATCTCTACTTCAAATCCATGCTCGACAAGCTGAAAGTAACCGCCAGCATTTTCCGCGTGGGAACCTATAAGTCAGCCGTTGAACCGTATCTGCGAGACGATATGTCTCCTGCGGCACGCGACGCCGATACCCGTTGGATCAATGCTCTGTGGCAACAGTATTTAAATACGGTTTCCGCTAACCGACAGATTACGCCGCAGCAACTTTTCCCAGGCGCTGCAGGTATCATTGCAGGCTTGCAGTCCGTTCAGGGCGACACCGCCCGCTATGCGCTGGATAACAAGCTGGTTGATGAAGTGGCATCACGTTCCGTGACCGAACAAGCCCTGGTTAAAGCGTTTGGCTGGAATAGCCAGAAAAACAACTTTAATTTCATCAGCATCTACGACTACACCGTCAAACCGCCAGTGCAGAACAACAACCAGATTGCGGTTGTGTTTGCCAATGGCGCTATCATTGATGGGCCAGAAACGCCGGGAATGGTCGGTGGCGATACCACGGCAGCACAAATTCGTGCCGCACGCCTCGATCCTAAAGTCAAAGCGCTGGTGCTACGCGTCAATAGCCCCGGCGGTAGCGTCACCGCATCGGAGCTGATTCGCTCGGAACTGATGGCGCTCCGTCTGGCCGGCAAACCGATCGTGGTCTCCATGGGCGGCATGGCAGCATCGGGCGGCTACTGGATCTCAACGCCAGCAAACGCAATTATTTCCAGCGCCAGTACGTTGACTGGCTCTATCGGTATTTTTGGCGTGATCACCACGTTCGAAAATTCACTGGAAAGTCTTGGCGTGCATACGGATGGCGTTGCCACCTCCCCGCTGGCCGATCTGTCGATTACAAAATCGCTGCCGCCTGAATTCGCGCAGATGATGCAGTTAAGTATTGAGCGCGGCTATAAGAACTTCATCGATATCGTGGCACAGGCACGTAAGAAAACGCCGGAGCAAATCGATCAGATCGCGCAAGGGCATGTCTGGGTCGGTAGCGACGCGAAACAAAATGGTCTGGTCGATCAGATCGGTGATTTTGATGATGCTGTGAAGAAAGCCGCTGAGCTGGCCAAACTGGGACAATATCAATTGAACTGGTACACCGAACAGCCGGGCCTGCTCGACACGATGCTGAATCAGGTGAACGCTTCCGTTTATGCCCTGCTGCCCGTTGTCGTTCAGTCTATGTTGCCGGCTCCGGTCGCACAGTTAGCGGAAGCCGTGCAGTCACAGCCGTCTATCATGAATAACCTAAACGACCCGCAGAACCGGTACGCATTTTGCCTCAACTGCGGAGACGTCCGGTAACGGTTACATCGGCCGCAAATAAGCCCGGTAATAGTCATTGCTTATGATGGTATTATCGGGCTGCTTTTCTCTTTATAATTCTCGGTTTAATCCATACTCACACCACCATGCGAAAGAAATCCATTTATGTCGCCTACACGGGCGGCACCATCGGCATGCAGCGATCTGCTAATGGCTATGTACCGGTATCCGGTCATTTACAGCAGCAGTTGGCAAACATGCCCGAATTCCACCGCGAAGAGATGCCGGCATTCACGATTCATGAATATGACCCGCTGATCGATTCGTCTGACATGACGCCAGCAGACTGGCAATCCATCGCGGACGATATTCAAGACCACTACGATGATTACGACGGTTTTGTGATTCTGCATGGGACTGACACGATGGCGTTCACCGCTTCTGCGCTCTCATTTATGCTGGAAAATCTTGCCAAGCCGGTTATCGTGACAGGGTCACAAATTCCGTTGGCAGAATTGCGCTCGGACGGCCAGACCAACCTGTTGAACGCGCTATACGTTGCGGCTAATCATCCGATTAATGAAGTTGCCCTCTTCTTCAATAACAAACTGCTACGCGGCAATCGCACCACCAAAGCCCATGCGGATGGCTTTGACGCTTTCGCCTCCCCCAATTATCCGCCACTACTGGAAGCCGGTATTCATATTCGTCGGCTGGCACCCACCGTGGAATGCAGCAATTGCCCGCCGCTAAAAGTGCATCACATTACGCCCCAGCCTATCGGGGTGATTACAATTTATCCCGGCATTTCTGCCGATGTTATTAGTAATTTCCTCCTCCAGCCGGTGAAGGCGCTTATCCTGCGATCTTACGGCGTTGGCAACGCACCGCAAAGCCCCGGCCTACTGCACGAAGTACGTGAAGCCTCCGCACGCGGCATTGTAGTCGTCAATCTGACGCAGTGCATTTCCGGACGTGTGAACATGGGCGGTTATGCAACAGGTAATGCGCTGGCGCATGCAGGCGTGATCAGTGGCTTTGACATGACCGTTGAAGCCGCATTGACCAAATTGCATTACTTATTGAGCCAGAAAGACTTAAGCGCCGATGAAATTCGCCATTTGATGCAGAAAAACCTGCATGGGGAATTGAGCGATAAAGATTGAGTCAATCACGGAGTCAGTAATGAAAAAAGCATTGCTATTAGTTGACTTACAAAATGATTTTTGTCCCGGCGGCGCATTGGCCATTAACGAAAGCGACCACGTCATTGCGGTTGCCAACCGTGCTATTGCAGCCTGCATGGCCGTTGGCGTTACCGTGATCGCCAGTCAGGATTGGCATCCCGAGAATCACGGCAGCTTTGTCGTTAATGCGAATACTAAAGCCGGAGAAATCGGCGAGCTAAACGGATGGCCGCAAATCTGGTGGCCGGTTCACTGCGTACAAGGAACCGCCGGAGCTGATTTTCATCCAGCACTCAATCAGTCAGCCATTCAGTGGATCGTACAAAAAGGGACTCAGCCAGAGATCGATAGCTATAGCGCTTTTTTCGATAACGGACATCGCATTAAAACCGACTTGGATGAGTGGCTACATGCCAACCGTATCACCCATCTGACCATCCTGGGGCTGGCGACAGATTATTGCGTCAAGTTCAGCGTGTTAGATGCCATTGCACTGGGTTATCACACCGAAGTATTGGTGGACGGCTGTCGCGGCATTAATCTTTTGCCCGACGACAGCGAATCCGCATTGCGGGAAATGGTACAGCGTGGGGCGACACTTACGGATATGACGCAGTTTCTTGCCACACTGCCTTCAGCGCACTAGCCAGCGCACTGTCACCCTGCATCACGGCAGCCGATGAGGCTGCTTGCTTACGCGTTAGGCGTCGGGCTCCAGCGTAACAATGGCATCAGCGATGTTAAACTCGCGCTTCAGTTCCTGCTTACTCTTCATCACAATTTCGCCATTGGTACCAATCGTCATGTGCTCAGCTTGTTCGTTATGGCGTGCCTGCCACATCATCACCATTTGCAGGCAGTTTTCTTTCTGTTCAGCCGTCAATGCGACACCGTCCGGCCATTTGCCGAGTTCTACCGCCGTGACCAGCCGTTGGTAAATTTCTGGCGTCATGGCGTCGAACAGATCATTGAGTTCCATATCCGGTTTCTGCTCCGAGAAAAGTCAACATTATGCTTACTGCGCTCTGTTATTGGCAGGGACACCTGTATTTACAGGAACATTTGTATTACAGGAATACTTGATAGCTGAATCGTTTAAAGCTATACAGCGTCAGCCTGTAGCACCGCCCTCTTTATCCCACAGGTTACCCGTCAACGCGCTCGCCATCAACGTCATCAATAAAGCTCAGAGATGCTGAATTCACGCAGTAACGTTCGCCCGTGGTTTTCGGGCCATCAGGGAAAACGTGCCCCAGATGTGCATCACACTGCCCACAGCGGATCTCAATACGGCGCATATTATGTGAATCATCTTCCAGATAGCGAATCGCTTCTGAGGAAACGGGCTGATCGAAGCTCGGCCAGCCACAACCAGAGTCATATTTATTGTCAGAGTAAAACAGCGGAGCCTGGCAGCACAGGCAGTGATAAACGCCGGTGCGCTTGTTATGCAGCAGTTTTCCTGAAAACGCAGGCTCCGTACCGCGTTGCTGGGTGACATAGCGCTGCATCTCTGTCAGTTCAGTATTATCGGACGGGGTGCGGGAAACAGAGTCGTTAGTCATGGAAGTCTCACAGCGGGTGTTATCAATTCAATTAATCCTTGATTATAACAAAAAATTAACAACCTGACAGGCCGTTCTGGCCTAATATTAGGAATGTTATCAGCATGAATATTTAATTGTGACTAGCATCACATATTGAGATAACACAGACTTTATATGATGCATTCCGCCCTCATATCAGTCTTAGATGTTACTTAGTTACAGACTCAAGCGGTTTTTGCACAAAGATTGGTCATAGGTTTGACTTACAGCAACTATTGACACGATTCCGCTTGACGCTCAGCAAGGTTTTTGTAATTTTACAACCAACCTTTTATTCACAAACCAATAGCTGGTGGAATATATGACTATCAAAGTAGGTATCAACGGTTTTGGCCGTATCGGCCGTATTGTTTTCCGCGCTGCACAAGAACGTTCTGACATCGAAATCGTTGCAATCAACGACCTGTTGGACGCTGATTACATGGCGTATATGCTGAAGTACGACTCAACTCATGGTCGTTTCAACGGCACCGTTGAAGTTAAAGATGGCCACCTGGTTGTTAACGGCAAAACCATTCGTGTTACCGCAGAGCGCGATCCTGCAAACCTGAAGTGGAACGAAGCTAACGTTGATGTCGTTGCTGAAGCAACTGGCCTATTCCTGACTGACGAAACTGCACGTAAGCACATCGCTGCTGGTGCGAAGAAAGTCGTTCTGACAGGGCCATCTAAAGATGACACCCCGATGTTCGTTATGGGTGTAAACCACAAAGCTTACGCAGGTCAGGACATCGTTTCTAACGCGTCTTGCACCACTAACTGCCTGGCTCCGCTGGCAAAAGTTATCAACGACAACTTCGGTATCGTTGAAGCGCTGATGACCACCGTTCACGCAACGACTGCCACGCAGAAAACCGTTGATGGCCCATCTCACAAAGACTGGCGCGGCGGCCGTGGCGCGGCACAGAACATCATCCCATCTTCTACCGGTGCAGCTAAAGCAGTAGGTAAAGTTATCCCTGAGCTGAACGGAAAACTGACTGGTATGGCGTTCCGCGTCCCTACCCCGAACGTTTCTGTAGTTGATCTTACTGCTCGTCTGGAAAAACCAGCGTCTTACAAAGAAGTTTGCGCAGCAATCAAAGCCGCTTCTGAAGGCGAACTGAAAGGCGTTCTGGGTTACACAGAAGACGACGTTGTTTCTACCGATTTCAACGGTGAAAAACTGACTTCTGTGTTCGATGCTAAAGCAGGTATCGCACTGAACGACAACTTTGTGAAATTGGTTTCCTGGTACGACAACGAAACAGGCTACTCAAACAAAGTTCTGGATCTGATCGCTCACATTTCTAAATAAGTGTCAGTGATGATTCGGTGAAAAAAGGGCGACGTCATGTCGCCCTTTTTTATTGTTAATTGCAGGTTTCTTTTTATAACGAAAAACAATCAAAAAAAGGCACTATCATGCATAACACAATTTTCTCACTCCCCGTCACGAAACAAATTAGTGCAACCCTCAGCCAGCGTCAGTTGAACCAGCTTCCCATCGTCGTCGTTGACCATCCTGAAGTACGCGCGGCGGTGGCATTACAAGGAGCACACTTACTCAGTTGGCAGCCGACAGATGAAGAGCCGGTACTCTGGCTGAGCGACAATACGCCTTTTACTCATCACGTTGCGATTCGCGGCGGTGTACCGATTTGTTTCCCTTGGTTTGGCCCTTTCGCCGATCCTAACCACGGTTTTGCCCGTCTGCTGCCGTGGGAATTTACCGCCCACAGCGAAGATGAGCACGGTGTGCAGCTCACCTTCACGCTGCGGGACAATGAAGAAACACGCAAGAGCTGGCCGCATGAATTCACGCTAATCGCGCGTTTCAAGCTGGGCAAAGAATGCAGTATTGAGTTGGAAGCTCATGGCGATTACAGCATCACCAGCGCGCTGCACACCTATTTCAACATCGGCGACATCAGTGATATTCGCATTACTGGTCTGGGTGAGTCATTTATTGATAAGGTCGATCAGGGCAAGCTGGCAACACAGCAAGGCGATTTGGTCTTTACCGATCGTACAGACCGTATTTATACCCAGCCGCAAGACACCAGTGTGGTACATGATGCTGTATTGAAACGCGCTATCGAAGTACACCATACGCATCATAGCGATGTGGTGTCATGGAACCCCGGCGCAGAACTGTCTCGTACGATTAGCGATATGCCGGACGAGGGATATAAAACGTTCGTGTGTGTGGAAACCGCGCGGATTAACCAACCGTTTGTCGCATCCGCCGAGGCTCCGGCTCGTTTGACGACGGTTATCCGCATCAAGAAATAACCACGGCAATGCCCTAAATATATTGATGTATGGCGACATCATCCGCCATACATCACATGCTTTCGCTTCTGCTACACCACATCCAGATGTTGTTTACGCGTCGGCGGTGGAAAAGCCTGATCCAGTTGCCCAATATCGACCTCAGACAACACCACGTCCAGCGCTTGCGCATTTTCCTGCACATGCTTTACCGAACTGGCTTTTGGAATGGCGATCACGCCCGGCTGGCGAATCGCCCACGCCAGTAAAAGTTGAGCAGGTGTGATTCTATGTTCGCGTGCGATGCGGTTTACCACCGGATGCGAAAATAATCCCTCACGCAAGCGCCCTGCCTGCGCCAGCGGGCAATATGCCATCACTGGGAGCTGCTGTTGCTGGCACCACGGCAACAAATCAAATTCAATGCCGCGAGAGGCTAAATGGTAAAGCACCTGATTAGTCATGCAGCGCTGTCCGCCACTTAACGACCACAGCTCCTGCATATCCTCAAGGTCAAGGTTGGACACGCCCCACTGGCCGATTTTACCCGCCTGCTGCAATCGCTCCATTGCCGCAATGGTATCCACTAACGGAATGCCGCCGCGCCAGTGCAGCAGATACAGATCGATACGTTCGGTTTGCAGTCGATTAAGGCTGCGTTCACACGCCTGTATCGCCTTTTCGCCTCCCGCATTGTGCGGGTACACTTTCGATACCAGATAAACGCGGTCGCGACGGCCGCGTATCGCTTCGCCAACCACGTCCTCAGCCCTACCATCCGCATACATTTCGGCGGTATCAATCAGCGTTAATCCAAGGTCGATGCCAGCTTGCAGCGCCGCCACTTCCTGCGCTTTCATTCGAGCATCTTCGCCCATATACCATGTTCCCTGACCGATTGCCGGTACGCGGGTGTTATCTGGAAAACGAATCGTTTTTGGCACGCTCCCCTCCCTTGTTTACCATCAACCTAGCATAGCACTCAGTGCACCATAAACGTGCAAATGGGGTGATATTACCCCATTATTGTACGGCAAATGCACCATGCTCGCGAAAAGCATTAGAAGCGGTAGCTGACGCCTGCACTCATCAAGATGCTGTGGTTACTATCGACAATCGGGCTGTCTTTCATTTCGTCAGACAAGCGCGTGTAACGCCCAACTGCCCAGGCGCTCCAGCTATCGTTAATTTTATAACCCGCACTCAGCTCAAGATACGGGGCCCAGCCATCGCCAGGGCTATATTGGTTAAAGCCGGAACGCGCGGACTCTTGTGCGCTCACGCCGTAGTAATACTGGTTCATGTTTTCACTGAACCAGGTAGCACCGATACCCGGAGTGATGCTCAGATCGCCCATTGAGAAGCGGTAAAGGTAAGCGGTATCCCATGAAAAACCGTTGCTGTAATCCAGCGTGTCACCTGCTAGCACAGTACGAATTTCGCCCCAGTCGGCAATATGACGGTAGGCCGCACCCGCCATCAGCGTACCGCGACGTTTATCTAGCTGCTTCATACGCAGATCGTCGCTATCTCCGGGTTTAAACCCTAAAGGCAGGTAGTAGGCCGTTAAAGAGAGACGATTTGCGCCGTCATTCCACAGGTAGTATCCGCCACCCAGTCCGCGGAAATAAAAATTTTCACTTTCATAATTCAGTACAGGAAGCGGATAAACGTCATTATCAACACCACGGTACACAGACGTTGAACCCGCAGCGCCAAGGCCCAGAGAGACATCTGCGGCATAGGCTGAAGGCAGGAGCACGGCACCAGAAATCAGTGCGGCCAGCATACATAGTTGAGGTTTTTTCACAGTTTTCTATTTCCTATTGCAGATAAATATCATGAAACATGATAGGCCAATTACACACGTTCGCGTTCAGGTTATATAAAAATAACATTAACGAATAACCTATATATCCGATAGGTTTTACGTACGCTAACGTCGGTAATAGGCAGTGTCCTAAGGCTAAGCGCCTATTCTACGCAATGTTACACGGATTTTCCTGAAAGTGAGTCCTTGAAATATCTTAAAAATACGTTTGTAGACTAGAGGAAATTTTACGGATGCAAACTACGCTTTAATACAGAAGGTGACATCTTCCTAACCAGTAGGTATGAATAAAACCACGACGCCCTGACGCGGCAAGTTGGCATAAGGGTTGCTGGACTCGGGAGATTTCTTCTTTCGGAGGGCAAAACATTAATACGCATATATTCCACGCGCTCTCTTAATCTGTGCTAATCGACGAAGGACGGGCATCGCTATGAACATATTTGATCACTACCGCCAGCGCTACGACGCTGCCAAGGATGAAGAATTCACTCTGCAGGAATTCCTTACTATCTGTCAGCAAGATCGCAATGCTTACGCGAACGCGGCTGAACGATTGTTAACGGCTATAGGTGAGCCTGTAATGGTGGATACCGCCCAAGAATCACGAATGTCGCGCCTATTTTCAAACCGGGTGATTGCTCGCTACCCGGCTTTTGAAGAATTTTATGGTATGGAAGAGGCCATCGAACAAATTGTTTCTTATCTGAAACATGCCGCGCAGGGATTGGAAGAGAAGAAACAGATCTTGTATCTGTTGGGGCCAGTGGGCGGCGGGAAATCTTCTCTGGCCGAACGCCTGAAAGCACTGATGCAGCGCGTACCGATTTACATCCTCAGCGCCAACGGCGAACGCAGCCCGGTGAATGACCACCCGCTCTGCCTGTTCAACCCGCAGGAAGATGCCGCAATACTCGAAAAAGAGTACGCCATTCCACGGCGCTACCTCGGCACCATCATGTCACCTTGGGCAGCCAAACGCCTCCAGGAATTTGGCGGCGACATTTCCAAATTCAAAGTCGTTAAAGTATGGCCATCGATTTTGGCACAAGTCGGGATCGCGAAAACCGAACCCGGTGATGAGAACAATCAGGACATTTCAGCGCTGGTCGGCAAGGTCGATATCCGCAAGCTGGAGCATTATGCCCAGAACGATCCCGATGCCTACGGTTACTCCGGCGCATTGTGCCGCGCGAACCAGGGCATTATGGAATTCGTCGAGATGTTCAAAGCGCCGATTAAGGTGCTCCACCCGCTGCTGACCGCGACACAGGAAGGCAACTACAACGGGACGGAAGGCATTGCCGCCCTGCCGTTCAACGGGATTATTCTGGCGCACTCCAATGAATCGGAATGGGTGCAATTCCGTAACAACAAGAACAATGAGGCGTTTCTTGACCGCGTGTATATCGTGAAGGTGCCATACTGCCTGCGCGTCTCCGAAGAGGTCAAAATTTACGACAAGCTGCTGAATCACAGCGAACTGACGCATGCACCTTGCGCGCCCGGCACGCTGGAAACGCTGGCTCGCTTCTCCATTCTGTCGCGCCTGAAAGATCCCGAAAACTCCAGCATCTACTCCAAGATGCGGGTTTATGACGGGGAAAGCCTGAAAGATACCGATCCGAAGGCGAAATCCTATCAGGAGTACCGCGATTACGCGGGCGTGGATGAAGGGATGAACGGCCTGTCGACCCGCTTCGCGTTCAAGATACTGTCACGCGTCTTTAACTTCGATCACAGCGAAGTCGCGGCTAACCCGGTTCACCTGTTCTACGTACTGGAACAGCAAATCGAACGTGAGCAGTTTCCACAGGAGCTGGCAGAGAAGTACCTGGAGCACCTGAAAGGCTATCTGACGCCGAAATACGCGGAGTTTATCGGTAAAGAGATCCAGACCGCCTATCTCGAATCCTACTCCGAATACGGCCAGAACATTTTTGACCGTTATGTTACCTATGCGGATTTCTGGATTCAGGATCAGGAGTACCGTGACCCAGATACTGGCCAACTGTTTGACCGTGAATCGCTAAACGCCGAGTTGGAAAAGATCGAAAAGCCTGCGGGCATCAGCAACCCGAAAGACTTCCGTAACGAGATCGTCAACTTTGTCCTGCGCGCCCGAGCCAATAATAGCGGCCGGAACCCAAACTGGACCAGTTACGAAAAACTGCGCACGGTCATCGAGAAGAAGATGTTCTCCAACACCGAAGAGCTGTTGCCTGTGATTTCGTTTAATACCAAAACTTCAACGGATGAACAGAAAAAACATGATGACTTCGTCGATCGTATGATGGAGAAAGGCTACACCCGGAAGCAGGTTCGTTTGCTGTGCGAATGGTATCTGCGGGTGAGAAAATCATCATAATGACGCACGATGCTGGCAACAGCGTTTGGGGGAAACATGGCCTATTTTATTGATCGACGGCTAAACGGTAAAAACAAAAGCACGGTGAACCGCCAACGCTTTTTGCGCCGCTATAAGTCGCAAATAAAACAGTCGATTTCCGAGGCCATTAATAAGCGTTCGGTGACCGACATCGAAAGCGGGGAGTCAGTGTCGATCCCCAATGCAGACATCAACGAACCGATGTTCCATCAGGGCCGCGGAGGACGACGCCATCGCGTCCACCCGGGTAACGATCACTTCATACAGAACGACAAAATCGAGCGGCCACAAGGAGGCGGTGGCGGTGGTTCCGGTCAGGGAGACGCCAGTAAAGATGGCGAAGGCGAGGATGAGTTTGTCTTTCAGATCTCCAAAGACGAATATCTGGATCTGCTGTTTGAAGATCTGGCGCTGCCGAACCTGAAGAAGACCCAGCATCGGCAGATGACCGAGTACAAAACGCACCGCGCCGGCTACACCGCGAATGGCGTTCCTGCCAACATCAGCGTGGTGCGGTCGTTGCAAAACTCGCTGGCACGCCGCATGGCGATGACAGCAGGTAAACGCCGCACGTTACACGAACTGGAAGAGACGCTGGAACAGTTGGCGCACACCGAGCCCGCACAATTGTTGGAAGAGGAACGGCTGCGGCAGGAAATTACCGAACTGCGCCAGAAAATCGCTCGTGTGCCGTTTATCGATACATTTGACCTACGCTACAAGAACTACGAGCGTCGGGCCGAGCCATCAAGCCAGGCCGTAATGTTTTGTTTAATGGACGTGTCCGGCTCTATGGATCAGGCGACGAAAGACATGGCGAAGCGCTTTTATATTTTGCTCTATCTGTTCCTCAGCAGAAATTACAAAAACGTGGACGTTGTCTATATTCGCCATCACACGCAGGCGAAAGAGGTCGATGAACAGGAGTTTTTCTACTCTCAGGAAACCGGCGGCACCATTGTCTCCAGTGCATTAAAGTTGATGGAGGAAGTCGTGCGTGAACGTTACGATCCGTCGCAGTGGAATATCTATGCGGCACAGGCCTCGGATGGCGATAACTGGGCTGACGATTCACCGCTGTGTCACCAGATTCTGGCGAATCAGTTGCTGCCGATGGTGCGTTATTACAGCTATATCGAGATCACCCGACGTTCACACCAGACGCTCTGGCGCGAATATGAAATGCTGCGCGATACGTTCGATAATTTCGCTATGCAGCATATTCGCGATCAGGATGATATCTACCCTGTCTTCCGTGAACTTTTCCGCAAGCAAACCGTAGGACATTAACCATACCTTTGCCAGCCAGTTATCTGTTAGTCGTTAATGGTTAGCTGGCTGATATTCTCCTCTCGAGTGGAATTACCCCACCTTTGTGACATTGTCACAAATATAATGCTTTCTTTCCGCCGGTGTGCGCATTACCCTGTCGAACCCATAAAACGTAGATTTCTGTTTTGTTATGCAACGATTTTTTCTAATTTTACTGACTCTGGTTCTACTCGGTCCGTTGGGTATCGACATCTATTTACCCCTGATTCCTGCCATCGCCGTGGCGCTGAACAGTCCTGAAGCGCTGATTCAGTCCACCGTCGCACTATTTATTCTGATCATGGGATTAGGTCAGCTTCTGGCTGGGCCGCTGGTCGATAAGTATGGCCGACGCCCTATGGCGCTGGCTGGCGTGATTATCTATATCATCGGTGCCATCATGGCCGCGTTGGCGACCAACGCCACGTTATTCGTGCTCTCACGCCTTTTTCAGGGTATGGCCGTCTGCTGTACCGCCGTTGCCATTTTCAGCAGCGTACGTGACAAACTGAACGGCGACGATGCCGCCAGAACCTATGGTTTTCTTAACGGTACACTGAATATTGTGCCAGCACTGGCACCGCTCTTGGGCGGACTTTTGGCTGAAGCCTTCGGCTGGCGAGCCCCCTTCTGGTTCCTCGCAGGCTACAGCATTCTGGTACTGACACTCGTCATTCGCTTCCTTCCTGAAACACGCCCGGATTCAACGTTGCCCGTACACGGCTTACCCCTGCGCCACTATGTGCGCCTGTTATCCGATCGCCACTTTCTGGGATTCGCATCCGTCAACGCGGGTGCCATGGGGATGGCGTTAACCTACGTCACCTTTTCCCCTGTGGTCTTGATGAATCAGGCGCAGCTCACGCCGCTTGAATTTTCGCTTGCCTTCGGCGCAAACGGCTTTTGGATCATGTTGGTCAGTTTTTTTGCGAACCACATTATCCGCAAAGTCGGCCGGCCACGCTGTCTGACTGTCGGTAGCCTGATGATGGGCATGGGTTTCCTTTCTCTGCTTGGTGGTATCGTGCTCTTACCTGATGCACTGCAAAACACCTGGCCAACCTACATGCTGCCCGTCGCGCTGGCCTGTGCCGGCCTGGCATTTTTGATCGGCCCCTCCACCAGCTATGCACTGGAACCTTATTCCAATGAGGCAGGAATTGCGTCGGCGATGGTAGGTTTTGTGCAGATGGCGGGCGGTGCGGCACTGGGGCTAATTGCGATGGCAATCCCTCTGCCGTCAAAAATATCACTGGCGCTGGTAATGCTCTGTGCCGCCCTGCTGGCGGTACACGCCCGACTGCTCACGCGGCACCACAAAGGCAGCATTACGCCGCTGCCCCATAGTTAATTTAAACACATTCCAGATACGTTAACGCGTATAGCGAGACACGGACAAATCATCGGCTTCAATTTCCGGTGCTTTGTCCGACAGAATATCCGCCAACAATTTCCCCGAGCCACAGGCCATCGTCCAGCCTAACGTGCCATGACCGGTGTTCAGATACAGGTTTTTCAGCGGTGACCGCCCCACCAGCGGCGTGCCGTCCGGCGTCATCGGGCGCAGCCCCGTCCAGAATGTTGCTTGTTCAATCGGACCACAATGGGGATACAGATCGTGCGCCACCCTTTCCAGCGTTTCCCGACGTTTAGGATTCAGCGCGGTATTAAAGCCGACAACCTCTGCCATACCCCCAACCCGGATGCGGCGATCAAAGCGGGTGATTGCCACTTTGTAGGTTTCATCCAGCACGGTAGAAACTGGCGCAGAGGCATCGTCCGACAGCGGAATCGTCAGTGAATAGCCTTTCAGCGGATACACCGGAATATCAAACCACTGCCGCAGCAGGCCCGTTGAATAGGAACCGCAGGCCATCACATAGGCGTCCGCCACGATCATTTCATCGTCGCACTGGACGCCCGTCACGCGTTGCCCTTCCACCCGCAGTTGGCGGACGTGACGTCCCAGTTTGAAGGTGACGCCGACATCGGCAGCCATCACCGCCAGTTGACGCGTGAATAGCTGACAATCACCGGTTTCATCATGCGGTAAACGTAGCCCGCCCGTCAGTTTCTCCGCCACATTCGCCAACGCGGGTTCAACGGAGGCCAACTCATGACGAGACAGTAGTTGATACGGAACGCCAGCCTCTTTCAGCACGGCGATATCCCGTGTCGCATTATCATATTGCTGTTCGGTACGGAACAGTTGCAGTGTTCCGCCCTGCCGACCTTCATACTGGATACCCGTGTCCTGCCGCAGTTGTTGCAGGCAGTCACGGCTGTATTCGGCCAGACGAACCATCCGCGCTTTATTGGTCTTATAGTGTCGCGCATCGCAGTTGAGCAACATTTGCCACATCCAGCACAACTGTGCAGCCGTGAAGTCGGGTCGGATCGCCAGTGGTGCATGGCGCTGGAACATCCATTTTATCGCTTTCAGCGGTATTCCCGGTGCAGCCCACGGTGCGGCATAGCCGGGGGAAATCTGCCCGGCATTCCCGGCACTGGTTTCCAACGCCGGTTCCGGTTGCCTGTCGATAACGGTGACATCATGCCCTGCCTGCGCAAGATACCAGGCGGTACTCACGCCAACTACGCCACTTCCCAGAATCACAACCTGCATACTACCGCTCTCCTTTCCCTTCCGCCAAAGACCGTCTAATATACTGTAAAAATGCTTATTTAATGGAATAAAACACTGGTTAAAAGGTAAAACTGAAGACTACTCTAGCATTTGAGAAGGAATTGTCACCTGCCTAAACGATAACATTTATCTATTGTTATCTCTTCGAACCGTTGATTCTCCACTGAGATTGTAACGAAACAACCGTGAAATCATTCACAAAATTCGTATTCGCTTTTTAGCTGGAAGGCTAAAGAAAAATAAAAAAGATGAAAATGTTAAACGGCAAATTAATAAGAGCCTAAGGGATGAAGCCTAAAGAAAATCTGTCTACGATTGCCGTTTCCCACCCCAACGATATTCAGACGCGGTTAAAACGGTATCAACACCGCTAGTCAAAACCGGTTATTTAGCGCCCTCTCCAGAGGACGAATTTCTCTATCAATAGACCGCGTAATACCGATTTCTTTTTTATCCCTCAGCGACCTTTCTCCATCAAACACGCTCAGTTCGTCAATTGCCGCGTTTCCAAAGCTCAGCTATAACTAAATGAACAACGATGATTTTTTGACAGGAGCCAGCGGGAAGGCAGTAAACGAGATCTCACGTACAGACTTGTTATGTTAGGGGGCGCACTAATGGCTATATCAACGGATAATCAGGTAAAAAAAACACTTCGCCTGAGTGATGGACCGGACTGGACGTTTGAGTTGTTGCAGGTTTACCTTGATGAAATCGATCGGGTCGCCAAGCTGTATCGTCTGGCAACCTATCCTCATCAGATCGAAGTCATCACCTCAGAACAAATGATGGACGCCTATTCCAGTATAGGGATGCCGATCAACTATGCCCACTGGTCGTTCGGAAAGAAATTTATCGAAACCGAACAACGTTACAAGCACGGGCAGCAGGGGCTGGCATACGAAATTGTCATCAATTCCGATCCCTGTATCGCGTATTTGATGGAGGAGAACACGCTGCCGATGCAGGCGCTGGTCATGGCACATGCCTGCTACGGACACAACTCGTTTTTCAAAGGTAATTACCTGTTCCGCAGTTGGACCGACGCCAGCTCCATTGTCGATTACCTGCTGTTTGCCCGGCAGTATATCGCACAATGTGAAGAACGTTATGGCGTCGACGAAGTCGAACGTCTGTTAGATTCCTGCCATGCACTCATGAATTACGGCGTTGATCGCTATAAGCGCCCGCAAAAAATTTCGCTTGAAGAGGAAAAGTCTCGCCAGAAAAGCCGCGAGGCCTACCTGCAAAGCCAGGTTAACGACCTTTGGAAAACCTTGCCACGTCGCGAACAAGGTGCCGTACCAGAACAAGCGAGACGCTTTCCGCAAGAGCCGCAGGAAAACCTGCTCTATTTTATGGAGAAAAATGCGCCGCTGCTGGAACCCTGGCAACGAGAGATTCTGCGCATCGTGCGTAAAGTCAGCCAATATTTCTATCCGCAGAAGCAGACTCAGGTAATGAATGAAGGCTGGGCAACGTTCTGGCACTACACTATTCTCAACCATCTCTACGATGAAGGCCGGGTCACTGAGCGTTTCATGCTGGAATTCCTGCACAGCCATACTAACGTGATTTATCAGCCGCCGTATAACAGTCCGTATTACAGCGGCATCAACCCGTATGCACTGGGCTTCGCGATGTTTCAGGACATCAAGCGCATTTGCCAGTCACCGACGGACGAAGATCGCTACTGGTTTCCGGATATTGCGGGTAAAGACTGGCTCGATACGCTGCATTTTGCGATGCAGAATTTCAAAGACGAGAGCTTCATCAGCCAATTCCTGTCGCCTAAACTGATGCGCGATTTTCGGCTATTTACGGTTCTGGACGACGATCGCAACAACTATCTGGAAATTGCTGCGATTCATGACGAAGAAGGCTATCGTCTGATTCGGCAAGAGCTTTCCGCACAGTACAACCTGAGCCATCTGGAGCCGAATATTCAGGTCTGGAATGTGGATTTGCGCGGCAATCGGGCGTTGACGCTGCGTTATGTTCCGCATAATCGCGCCCCGCTGGATAAAAAAAGTAGTCAGGAAGTCTTGAAGCACGTCCATCGCCTGTGGGGTTTCGACGTCTACCTGGAACAGGCTAACGCCGATGGCAGCGTTGAACTGCTGGAACGCTGTCCGCCGCGTAACGGGACGTCATCCACGTAACGGAGTTCGGCCACACGGCCAAAGACAAGGGGATTCAGGTTGTGCCTGAATCCCCTTTTCACAATGAAACCCGTCTCACCAAGAAACGAAGCGGCAGGAGCCTTAGCGGCGTACTTCCGCGATATCCCGTGGGATCGCGCTCTGCATACTGTGCCAGATCGCTCCGCTTTCTTTGCCGTAATGTCTGACGACATCCATGACCTGATCGTATAGCTCTTCGCGGCGCAACGCTTCCAATCGACCGTAAAAATTCACCGCCAGCTTGCGGGCTTCCGGGTTGGAAAAATAGTAGCGCCCGACGCGAATGTATAGCCCTTTAAGGCCGTTCAGAATCAGACCGTAAATCGGATTGCCGGAGGCAAAAGCCAAACCACGAAACACGTTGTAGTCAAGTTGCGCAAAAGATTCCGCGCTATCGTCTACCGCGTTTGCCTGAGTCAATACATCACGCACCTTTTCCGGGTTATGCCGTAACGCCGTCCGAATAAAGATGGCGGCGATGTTGGTTCGCACTGCGAGCAGGTTATCGATCAATTGCGGCACGCTATCGTGATCGAGTCGCGCCAGCGTTTCCAGAATATTGAGCCCAGAAGTTTCCCAAAAATTGTTAATTTTTGTTGGCTTACCATGCTGTATCGTCAGCCAACCATCTCGGGCCAAACGCTGAAGCACCTCACGCAGCGTCGTTCGAGTCACGCCGATCAATTCGGAAAGTTCTCTTTCCGCGGGCAAAATAGAGCCAGGAGGAAAGCGGTTATTCCATATACTTTCGATAATGTATTCTTCCGCGAATCCAGCCGGACTTTGCGCCTTTATAACCATGTGTTTGATAATCCGTAGCGGTGATTGCCGAAAAAAGCCGAATCATAATACCAGACCAAAGAATCATGATATAGCGCCGTACTCGGGCACCAAACCATTTCAATGAAAAATTGTGACTGCAAACCGCCCCATCACGGCATATAACGGTAGACTTATGACTGTTTGTAAAGTTTTTACGGTATGATGTAAAAACTCAAATTATTCTAACAAGCAAGGATTTCTTTCCCATTATGAATGGTATATCCATGCGCCGAGCGCTATTGAAAAATTTTCTGGGGCAATCCCCAGACTGGTACAAACTTACCATTGTCAGCTTCCTGCTCATTAATCCGTTACTGTTCTATTTTGTCAGCCCATTTTGGGCAGGCTGGTTATTAGTCGTGGAGTTTATTTTTACGCTCGGCATGGCGCTGAAATGTTACCCGCTACAGCCCGGTGGCCTGTTGGCGCTCCAGGCGATATTTATCGGCATGACCAGCCCGCAGCAGGTATGGCATGAAGTCACAGGAAATATTGAAGTTCTCATGCTGCTGGTGTTTATGGTGGCGGGTATCTACTTCATGAAGCAACTGCTGCTTTTTGTGTTTACCAAACTACTACTGCGTATTCATTCCAAGACGCTGCTGTCACTTGCTTTTTGTGTTGCCGCCGCCTTCCTTTCTGCCTTCCTTGATGCATTGACTGTGATTGCCGTTGTTATCAGCGTTGCTATCGGATTTTATGGAATTTACCACCGATTCGCCTCTCAACAGGGTGTAGACGAGGCCGATATCAGCGATGACAGTGCGTTAGGCAGCGAGGAGCACCATAGTACGCTGGAACAGTTTCGAGCATTCCTACGCAGTCTGCTCATGCACGCTGGGGTCGGTACAGCGCTGGGCGGCGTGATGACAATGGTCGGTGAGCCTCAGAATCTGATTATCGCGAAAAGCGCAGGTTGGGATTTCGTCAGTTTCTTTCTGCGAATGTCACCGGTGACCGTCCCTGTGTTTATTTGCGGCATACTGACCTGCGTACTGGTCGAACGTTTTAAACTGTTCGGCTACGGTGTAAGCCTGCCGGACAACGTGCGCCACGTGCTTGAAGATTACGATCGGGACATGACGGAAAAGCGCACGCCGCAGGATAAGGCGCGTTTAATCGTACAAGCGGTGATTGGCGTTTGGCTGATTGTTGCACTAGCGTTTCATCTGGCTGAGGTCGGGTTGATTGGCCTTTCCGTGATTATTATGGCTACGACGTTTTGTGGCGTGACCGAAGAACACGCCATCGGTAAAGCGTTTCAGGATGCCATGCCGTTTACCGCGCTGCTGACGGTTTTCTTTTCCATCGTCGCTGTCATTATCGACCAACACCTGTTTTCCCCTATCATCCATTATGTGCTGCAAGCCTCAGACAGTGCTCAACTCACGCTGTTCTACCTGTTTAATGGATTGCTATCGTCAATATCAGACAACGTCTTCGTTGGCTCGGTTTATATTACCGAAGCACGTAACGCATTAACGAACGGGAGGATTTCCCCCGAACAGTTTGAACTGCTCGCCGTGGCGATCAATACCGGCACCAACCTGCCTTCCGTCGCCACCCCAAATGGGCAAGCCGCGTTCCTGTTCCTGCTGACGTCCGCTTTGGCACCGCTTATCCGCCTGTCTTACGGGCGCATGGTAATCATGGCGTTACCTTACACCATTGTGATGACGCTGGTCGGATTGCTTTGCGTAGAGTTCACACTTGTGCCATTTACCGATTTTTTGATGAATAACCACTGGATTTCTTTGCCAAACTTGACCCTATCAGGCAGTCACTCATAATCACGATCGTGTATAGTAATCACGGCAGCGACCATTTCCGTCTTGATGACGTTATCAATACGATGTTCGCCGCCGTAAAATGACAGAAAAGCATTAAATAAACATATCGTTACGTTTTGCACAGTGAAATGATGGCAGTGAAGCCAGAACGGTTTACACTGCTGCTTTAATCATGTTTAGCATGGAATATTTTTATGTTGCGATTTCTTAATCGTTGCTCACGCAGGCGCGGTGCATGGCTGCTGCTGGCGTTGACTGCTTTGGCGTTGGAATTGACCGCGCTCTATTTTCAGCACGTTATGCTCTTAAAACCGTGCGTGCTGTGTATCTACCAGCGCTGTGCACTATGGGGCGTGTTCGCTGCGGGTATTGTTGGTGCCATCGCACCATCAACGGCATTACGTTACCCGGCCATCGCACTATGGATATACAGTTCCTACGAAGGGGTCCGACTGGCATGGAAACACACGGATATTTTGTTAAATCCGTCGCCGTTTACCACCTGTGACTTCTTTGTTAGCTTCCCATCCTGGTTACCATTAGACAAATGGCTTCCCGCCATTTTCAATGCGACAGGTGATTGCTCAGTGCGTCAGTGGGAATTCCTCTCCTTGGAAATGCCGCAATGGCTGCTTGGCATCTTTGTCGCCTATCTGGTGGTTGCCGTATTGGTGTTGATCGCTCAGCCTTTCCGCCCAAAACGCCGCGACCTCTTCAGCCGTTAATTATATACCCTAACTAATTCGAGTTTCAGGACAAAACGTTAACGTTTTGAACAACGCGAAGCGTTAACCCTTTAGGCTGAGGAATCCCCAGAAAACAAGACAGGCATAGAGTTTTATGATCT